>JBQGEN010000328.1:0-3149 GCA_052039615.1 Sideroxyarcus sp.
AAAAAAGCCAATATCTTCTTCGACGGCAAGTGCGTGTCGCACTCGGTGTTCTTCCCCGACGGTTCGCGCAAGACCGTGGGCGTGGTGCTTCCCAACAGCCAGCTCACCTTCAATGTCGGCGCACCGGAACTGATGGAGATCTGCGGCGGCACCTGTCAGGTGAAGATCGCTGGCGAGACCGCTTTCAAGGAATACGCCGAAGGCGGCAGCTTCAAGGTCGCCGCCAACGGCAGCTTCGATATCCATACTGGTGCCGATGCAGTACATTACGTCTGCAGCTTTGGTTAACCCACACCCCAAGGACAAACCATGCCCTCTTTCGATATCGTCTCCGAAGTAGACAAGACCGAAGTCAAGAACGCGATCGAGCAGACCAACAAGGAAGTCAGCACGCGCTTCGATTTCAAAGGCTCCGACGCGCGCGTCGAACAGGCCGAACTGGTGCTTACCGTGCATGCCGACAACGAGTTCCAGTTGAACCAGGTGCAGGACGTCCTCAACGGCAGGCTGACCAAGCGCGGCGTGGACATCAAGTGCCTGGAGATCAGCGACAAGATCGAAAAAGTCAGCGGCAACAAGGTCAAGCGCAATTGCACGGTCAAAGTTGGCGTGGAGACTGAACTGGCGAAGAAGATCGTCAAGCTGCTCAAAGACAGCAAGGTGAAGGTGCAAGCCAGCATCCAGGGCGACACCGTGCGCGTGACTGGCAAGAACCGCGACGATCTGCAAGCCGCCATCGCTTTCATCAAGAAATCGATCACCGATTTCCCTCTGCAGTACCAGAATTTCCGAGACTGACCCGCGCCGCGATCCGCGCGCGGCCTCGCGGCATCGACTCCAACCTCATTCCGGGAGGACGCCATGAAAAAAGCACTCATCCTGTTTGCCGAAGGCAGCGAAGAACTGGAAGCCGTCACCGTCGTCAACATCCTGCGCCGCGGCGGCATCAGCGTCACCCTGGCCGGCCTGCATGGCGGCGCGTTGCGCGGCAGCCGCGGCACCATGCTGCAGCCGGATACCACGCTGGACGAAGCATTGGCGCACGACTACGACATGGTGGTGCTGCCGGGAGGACAGCCCGGCAGCACCAACCTTAAGGCCGATGCACGCGTCATCCGCCTGGTTCAGCACATGGCGGCGGAAGACCGCTATGTCTGCGCCATCTGCGCCGCCCCCTCGGTGCTGGCAACGGCGGGCTTGCTCGACGGCAAGCGCGCCACCAGCTTCCCCGGCTCGCTGGATGCCTTCCCCAAGGTATCGCGCCAACCGCAGGCCGTGATCGAGGACGGCAAACTCATCACCTCGCGCGGCCCCGGCACCGCAATGGATTTCGCGCTGACGCTTCTGGAACGCCTGGCAGGCAAAGCCAAACGCGACGAGGTTGAAGCCGGGCTGGTGCGTTAGCCTGTACGCCCACCTGCTGCGGCCTGCAAGAGCCGGGCTCTGCCACTGGTGAGCACAATAGAACACAACCCGATGCATCAATGGGTTAGCGCGCATCTGGCAAAACCCTTCCCAACCCTGATTTTTTTGGTTAGGATGCCGACCTAATTCAGTTGCACATCCAAGCGGCACAGACCGCACGCCAATAAAAATCTAACCCAAAGCGAGAACCAAACATGAGCGAACATATCCGTTATGTCACCGATGCCACTTTCACCGCCGAGGTGCTGCAATCTCCGCTGCCCGTGCTGGTGGACTACTGGGCGGAATGGTGCGGCCCTTGCCGCATGATCGCCCCGATCCTGGATGAGGTGTCGAAGGAATATGCCGGCCGTTTGAATGTCGCCAAGCTGAATGTGGACGAGAACCAGCAGACTCCGCAAAAATACGGCGTGCGCGGCATCCCCACCCTGATGCTGTTCAAGAACGGCAATATCGAGGCGACCAAGGTCGGCGCATTGTCCAAGTCCCAACTCACTGCTTTCATTGACAGCCACATCTGAACCCTTTAATCTCCGCCCGCTGCTGCCCTGTTTCGCTCTGAAACGCACCAACCAAATTAAATAAAGACACTCACGGCAGTTCGGCGCGGGATATCCCGCAAACCCCCAGGAAACCCAGTCCCACTTCCCAGGCAACGCATCACAATCCAGCGCCACCGCGCACCATCCACATATGCATCTATCCGACCTCAAGACCAAACACATCACCGAACTGGTGGAAATGGCCACCACCAACCAGATCGACAATGCCAACCGCATGCGCAAACAGGACTTGATCTTTGCGTTGCTGAAGAACCAGGCAAAGAAGGGCGAGAGCATCTTTGGCGAAGGCACGCTGGAAGTGCTGCCGGACGGCTTCGGCTTCCTGCGCTCGCCGGACACTTCTTATCTGGCGGGCCCGGACGACATCTACGTCAGCCCCAGTCAGGTGCGCCGCTTCAACCTGCATACCGGCGACTCGATCGAGGGCGAGATCCGCACGCCCAAGGAAGGCGAGCGTTATGTGGCGCTGGTCAAGGTGGACAAGGTCAATGGCGAGCCGCCGGAGAACGCCAAGAACAAGATCCTGTTCGAGAACCTGACGCCGCTGTTCCCGACCCAGCAGATCTGCCTGGAGCGCGACATCCGCGCCGAAGAGAACATCACCGGCCGCATCATCGACATCGTCGCACCGATCGGCAAAGGCCAGCGCGGCCTGCTGGTCGCCTCGCCCAAGTCGGGCAAGACCGTGATGCTGCAGCATATCGCACACTCGATCTCGTCCAACAATCCTGACGCCACGCTGATCGTACTGCTGATCGACGAACGTCCGGAAGAAGTGACCGAAATGAGCCGCACCGTGCGCGGCGAAGTGGTCGCCTCCACCTTCGACGAACCGGCTACCCGCCACGTGCAGGTCGCCGAGATGGTGCTGGAAAAGGCCAAACGCCTGGTCGAGCACAAGAAGGACGTGGTCATCCTGCTCGATTCCATCACCCGTCTGGCGCGCGCCTACAACACCGTCATCCCCTCCTCCGGCAAGGTATTGACCGGCGGCGTGGACGCCAACGCCCTGCAGCGCCCCAAGCGCTTCTTCGGCGCGGCGCGCAACATCGAGGAAGGCGGCTCGCTCACCATCATCGCCACCGCGCTGGTCGACACCGGCAGCCGCATGGACGACGTGATCTACGAAGAATTCAAGGGCACCGGCAACATGGAGATCCA
>JBQGEN010000329.1:0-3743 GCA_052039615.1 Sideroxyarcus sp.
GGGCGCTGCCGCACCGGGTCGAGTCCGCGCAGGACCTTGAAACTGGATTCGTTGTAAGTTGCCATTATTCTGTTGATTATTAGCTTGTTTTTCTGGTAATGGGGGGCTGCTCGACGACTTATTTTACCGGACAGTGTGGCAGAGAGACGAAGCCGTGTTCGCTTTATTGAATATCCGCTCGCAGCCGCACCGCCGCGCGACTGATAGTCGATTGATTTAATGCAGGATCGAGGCCGCTCGCGGATTCGCCGCCTTGCGCGGCCAGAAACGCGCGGAACTCTTCTGCGGGCAGGGCCTTCGAGATCAGGTGGCCCTGCAGGAAGTCGCAGCCCAGTTCGATGAGGAAGCGGCGTTGTTCTTCAGTCTCGATGCCCTCGGCAACGACTTCGAGCAAGACCGACTTTGCCAGCGCGCAGATCATGCGCACGATCTGCATGCCGTTGACGTCGCTGGGTACGCCTTCGACGAAGCTGCGGTCGATCTTCAGGGAATCAACCGGCAGGCGCTTGAGATAGGAAAGGCTCGAATAACCCGTGCCGAAATCATCCAGCGCGAGGTGAATGCCAAGTTGGTGCAGGCGGTTCAGGGTGACCAGCGAACGATCCGGGTTGCGCAGGATCATGCTCTCGGTCAGTTCGAATTCGATGGCCTTGATGGGCACGCCGGTCTCCCTGAGGATGCGCTCCACCATGCCGATGAAAGTGTCCGATTCGAGCTGGATGGCCGAGAGGTTGACCGCCACGCGCTGCAGTTCGACGCCCTGCGCCTTCCACGCAACGATTTGCCGGCAGGCGCTGCGTATCACCCACTCGCCGATCTCGGTGATGAGCGAGGTTTCCTCGGCCAGCGGAATGAATTTGTCCGGAAACACCAGGCCGCGTTGCGGATGCCGCCAGCGTATCAGGGCTTCGGCCGCGATCACCGAATTGCTGGCCACGCAGAACTTGGGCTGATAATGCAGCTCGAATTCGTCCCGCTTCAGCGCCAGCCGCAGGTCCTGTTCCAGCTCGATACGTTCCAGCGCGTGGCGGTTCATCGCGGCATCGAAATAGCGGAACTGGTTCTTGCCGGCCGATTTGGCCGCATACATGGCCGTGTCGGCGTGCTTGAGCAGCGCGGCCGCATCGTCGCCGTCATTCGGATAGATGCTGATGCCCATGGACGTGGTGACATGGAAATCATGGCCGGCCAGGCCGATGGGGCGCGCAACGGCATCGATGATCTTGCCGGCGATATGGGCGATTTCAGCATCGTTTGCGGTTTGCGTCAGCAGCACAACGAACTCGTCCCCGCCTAGGCGCGCCACGGTATCGGACGAACGCACCGTTTCCGCCAGCCGCGTGGCGACGGCGTTAAGCAGCAGGTCGCCGCTGGCATGGCCGAGCGAATCGTTGACCCACTTGAAATTGTCGAGGTCGAGGAACATCAGGCTGACCGTTTCGCCGCTCCTGCGCGCGAGAGTGATCGAATTCCGCAGCCGGTCCAGCAGCAACTGGCGATTCGGCAGTCCGGTCAGCGCATCGTGGTTGGCCATGAAGGCGAGGCGATCCTCGTTCGCCTTGCGCTCGGTGATGTCCTGGAAGATGCCGATGTAGTTGGAGACACTGCCATTGGCATCGCGGACCAGGGAGATATTGAGCCACTTGGGATAGCGCGAACCGTTCTTGCGTTTGTCCACGATCTCGCCGGCCCAGTTGCCGGTCTCCAGCAGCTGTTTCCACATGGAAGCATAGAATTCCGGGGCATGCTCCTGGGCGGAAAGCATGCGCGGGTTTTTGCCGACGACCTCCTCTTCCTTGTAGCCGGTTATGCGGGTGAATCCGGCATTCACCGTCACGATATTGTTGTCGCGGTCGGTGATCAGGATAGCCTCGTTGGTGCTGGCGAAGACTGTGGACCAGAGGCGCTGCCGGGCGTTCTCGGCCAAGCGCTCGCGGTCGCGCAGCAACGTCTGCTCGATCATGTCCTTGAGCGAAACGGCTACCTCGCTGATCTCGTCCCGTTGCGCGTTGTGCGCCGTGTAGAGCTTATCCTCCAGCGCGGCGGTGCGCCGTCCGTGCGCGGCGAATTCCTCGACGGCGCCGCCCCGGTCGCTGATGCGGCGCGCATTGCGCATCAGCCAGAAGCCCAGCGTGAACCAGAGGATCAGCCCGTCGACGACCGGAATCGTGGCGGCGCCGATGGCCAACTCGGTCGTCGTGAACAACACCTTGATGGGCGCGTTGATGCAGAGCAGCGTTTTTTCGGTAGTGGCCGTGGTCCACGGGATTTCCCGTTTTTCGGAATCCGTGGTCTTGCTCTCCGGCTGCCCGGCTTGCGCCAATCCGGCCTGGCCGACCGAGCTGGAAAGAGGTTTGCCGTCGTGCTTGGCCGTCAGCAGGACGCCGGGCGCCGCCAGGTTGAACAGCAGGGCGTGGTCGATCTCGTAGAACATCGCCATGCGCCCGGTTTCGGCTTCGCCGAGCCAGATCGGCACGACGAAGACGCGATACAGACTGCCGGTGCCGCGGACGAAATACCAGCCGCTTTCGTCGCCGGCGGGGACCGGGATCGTCTCGATATCGAGATTGCCGCCGAAAGAGAAGAGGGCGTCGCCCTGCCGGTTCTGGATCAGCATGTGCTGGAAGCGCCGGTTGGCTCCCTGCACGGTCATGAACGCCTGGAGATTGGTCAGGCTGGTTTTTCGGTCCTCCAGCATGCGCGTCACTTCGAGACGCACCTGAAAATCGCGGGTATGGAGTTCCCAGTCGCGGTCCAGTTGCATGAGCCGGGTGCGGTAGAAAGCTGCCAGGTCGTCGGCACGTTCGTGCGCCAGCTTCTGCAAGGCGACCGAATAGAATATATAGCTCGATATGCCGAGCACCAGCACGAACAAGCCGAGGCTGGCGACCAGCCGCAGGGCGGCCTGGCGGGTGATCGAGTCCCTTACCGGGGCTAAGGGTGTCGGCCGGCCCATGTGTCGTTGATGAGATCTTCGATTTGTATGCCCTGCGCTCTGGCGTTGCCCTCGCTGGTCTTGCGGAAGAAGATCTCGGTCTCCTTCAGCTGGCTGGTGGAGAACCTGCCGTCGCGGCTGAATGCATGCGGATATTTGCGCAGCGCCAGCAGCAGCGAGGCGCGCTCCTCCGGCTCGGTCACCTTCAGCGCATCTACCAGCTCTTCCGGTGTGTGCTGCGCGATCCAGCGCAGTGACTTCGCCATCATGCGCACCATTTTCTCCACCTTGTGCGGCGCGTCGCGGATCATGTCGCTGCGCGTCTCCAGCGTGGCGTGCAGGAAATTCGCGCCGGGAATCTTCCGCGACGTGGCGGGATCGGCCAGGTTGGCGAGGAAGAACACCTTGCCGTCAGCGGCCAGGCGGGAAGCAAAGGGTTCGTCGCCCATCACCGCATCGGCAGTGCCGGAAATCATCAGCGAGGACTGCTCCACCCAGCTTTGTCCGGCCGGCACGATGCGCACCCGGTCGAGGTCGACGCCGTCGGACTTGAGCAGCAACTCGGCCAGCTGTTGCGAGGTGGTTTTGCTGCGTTTGGTGCTGGTGTTTACGCCGATCACCTTGCCCCTCAGGTCGGCGATGCGTCTGACCTTGCCCTTCAGTCCGGAACGCACCATCAGCACGAAAAGCGGGGCATCGTCCACGGGGGCGATGCCGACGACGTCGCCCCCGTTCGCGCTGAGGGACATCGCGGCCGGAAAGCCGGCAACGGCGAAATCGGCATTGCGCATGACCAGGTTGTTGAGCG
>JBQGEN010000330.1:0-5626 GCA_052039615.1 Sideroxyarcus sp.
GTAGGTGCATTGCCCGAAGATGCTGAACACACAGCGGCGCACCGCATCGGGCGCGGCCGCGTCGCCTGCGATCTCGCGCACCAGCCCGGTCAGGTGTTCGTGCAGCGGGACCATGATGGCCTTGGCGATGCTGTCGAGCGCGGGGGACGGTTCCAGCAGTTCGCGCATGATCAACTGGCTGTGCGGCGTGCAGCCTTTATCCATCAGACGCGTCACGAATTCGCGGATGAAGCGGGTCAGGCGCATCTCCGCACTGTCCGCCTCGCCGCCCGTCCCGATCAGGTTCTCGAGCGGCTCCAGTTCGAGCGCGGCCATGAACAGCGCTTCCTTGCCGTTGAAGTGATAGTTCACCGCGGCGACATTGACCTCGGCGCGGCGGCAGATCTCGCGCACCGTTGCGCCCTTGAAGCCCTGTTCGGCAAATACCTCGCGCGCTGCGGCCAGGAGCCGGTCGCGGGTGGTTTCCTGAAGGTCGGTCGAGTTCTGCGCTGCGCTCATTTCAGCCCTGTTCTGTGTGCGAATTCAAACGAGCGTATCAAACGCTTGTTTGAATTGCAAGCAAAGGGATGCCGCGATGCTGTCCGGGGACGGGTGCTACTCGGGGTTTTTCAGGGAAAGTGCGTGTTGATACAACTCGTTACGCCCGGCGCCGGTGATTTGGGCAGCCAGTTGCACGGCCTGCTTGAGCGGCAGGTCCTTGAGCAGGAGCTTCAAAATGCGCTCGGTCTCGGCGTCTATCGCGTCCGTGTCCTGCGGGGCACCGGAGACCAGCAGCACGAACTCGCCGCGCTGATTGTTGGGGTCGCTGTTCAGCCAGTCCAACGCTGCGCCGAGCTGGCAGCGGTGGATGCTCTCGAACAGCTTGGTGATCTCGCGCGCGAGCACGATCTCGCGCTCGTCCCCGAACACCGCCTGCAGGTCTTCCACGCATTCGAGGATGCGGTGCGGCGCTTCGTAGAACACCAGCGTGTAGGGATGTTCGATCAGGGCCTGCAGCGCAGTGCGGCGCGCACCGGATTTATTCGGCAGGAAACCGTAGAACAGGAAATGCGGCGCGCTCAGGCCGGAGGCGGAGAGCGCGGCGACGGCGGCACTCGCACCGGGAATCGGGATGACGCGAAACCCTGCCGCGCGCACCGCCTCCACCAGCACCGCGCCGGGGTCGCTGACTGCCGGTGTGCCGGCGTCGGTCACCAGCGCCACGCTTTTGTCCTGTTGCAGCAGGGCGATAACCTTCTCTGCCGCGCCGCGTTCGTTGTGCTGGTGCAGCGCCAGCAGACGGGCGTCGCTTATGCCGTGATGCTGCAGCAGGTGGCGCGTGTTGCGCGTGTCCTCCGCGGCGACGGTGTCGGCCGCGCCCAGCGTTTCCAACGCGCGCAGCGTGATGTCACTTAGATTTCCAATCGGGGTGGCGACTACATATAATGCGCATTCCAATTTTTGCCTGGCGTTGATATGCAAACTGTTGCCTCTAGATTTGATTTGCTGCGCGGGTTCTTGATCGCGGCACTATACGTGAGCGTTTTTGGCTGCGCCACTCCCACCGTGCCGCCTGCCCCTGCGCCTGTTACGCCGCCCGCCGTCGAAGCGCCCGCCTCGCCCGCACCGGTCGAAGCGCCCGTCGAGGCGCCTGTCCTCGGGCCGGTGGTGATCGAGCCCGCACCGAGCGTGCAGCCTTTGGGCGCACCCGGCATGGAGCGTCCCGCACCCCACTACGCGTTGCTGTTGCCGCTGAATTCGGCCATGTTCGCCAAGGCTGCCGATGCCGTGAAGCAAGGCTTCCTCGCCGCCGCCTCCAGGGAAACGGGCGGATTGCCGGTGCGCATCTATCCCTGCATCGACGAGAAGACCGAGGTCGCCGCCCTCTATCAACTGGCGCTGCAGAACGGCGCGGTGGCCGTGGCCGGTCCGCTCACCCGCGACGGCGTTGCCACGCTGGCGGCTAACCCCGAGCTGGTGACGCCGACGCTGGCGCTGAACACGATGGACGGGGTGCGCGAGGACAGGCTCTATTTCTTCGGTCTCCCGGCGGAAGCCGAGGCGCGCCAGTCGGCACAGCGTGCCACCGCCGCCGGTCTGCTCAGCGCCAGCATCGTCTCCACCAACACCCCGCTGTCCAAGCGTCTGGCTCAAGCTTTCGCCGACGAGTGGCAGAGGTCGGGCGGCATCCTCCGCGCCGAGATCGTATACAAGGGCGACCCGACACCCTTGAAGGAGTTGTCGCAGGATCCGGGCAACTCGGTGTTCCTCGCCGCCGAGCTGGACAAGGCACGCCTGCTGCGGCCCTACATCAACTCCATGCTGCCGGTGTATTCGACCTCGCAGGTGTTCGCGGGCAACACCCGCACGCTGACCAACTATGACCTGTCCGATGTGCGTTTCGTCGACATGCCGTGGATGCTGCAGCCCGACCACCCGGCGGTGATGATCTATCCGCGCTCCGCCGCGGCCCTGCCGCCGGAGCTGGAACGCCTGTACGCGCTGGGCATCGATGCCTACCGCCTGCTGCAGGCATTGCTGGACCAGAAGGCGGCGAGCGCGCTGCCGCTGGACGGCGTCACCGGCAAGATCACCCTGACCGGACACATGTTCCAGCGCGAGGCCACGCTTGCCGTCATGCGCCAGGGACAGGGCGTGCCGATCGAGAGTTCCTCCCGTCCATGAAGCCCGGCGCCCAGGCCGAACAGCTCGCTGCCCGGTTCCTGCAGCGACACGGCCTGACGCTGATCGAAGCCAATTACCGCAGCCGCTTCGGCGAGATCGACCTCATCCTGCGCGACGGCGGCGCGCTGGTCTTCGCCGAAGTGCGCCAGCGCAGCCGTGGCGATTTCGGCGGCGCGGCAGCCAGCATCGATACGCGCAAGCAACAGCGTCTGATCCGCACCGCGCAGCAGTATCTTGCCGCACTGCCACACATCCCGCCCTGCCGCTTCGACGCCGTGCTGCTGGATGGCGCCGACAACATCGAGTGGGTAAAAAATGCTTTCGAGGTCTAGCCAACGCCGCCTTGGGGTAAAATTCGCCATTGCCATCCACTTCCATTCAGTTCTATGAGTCTCACCACCCGCATCGGCAAGCACTTCGACGACAGCGCGCAGATCAAACTGCAAAGCAAAAAGGTGCTGGCCAAGCCCATTGCAGAAGCCGCTCAGGCCATGGTCGCGTGCCTGATGAACGACGGCAAGATCCTGGTCTGCGGCAACGGCGGCTCGGCTGCCGATTCGCAACATTTCGCCGCCGAACTGGTCAACCGCTTCGAGGTCGAGCGTCCCGGCCTGGCCGCCATCGCTCTGACTACCGACACTTCGGTGCTCACGTCCATCGCCAACGATTACGATTACAACCAGATCTTTTCCAAGCAAGTGCGCGCCTTGGGTATGGACGGCGACGTGCTGCTCGCCATCTCCACCAGCGGCAATTCGCCCAGCGTGCTTGAGGCCATGCAGGCCGCGCACGAGCGCAACATGCCGGTCGTGGCTTTAACCGGCAAGGACGGCGGCAAGATGGCCACCATGCTGAAGCCCGGCGATATCCACATCTGCGTTCCGGCCAAGAGCACGGCGCGCATCCAGGAAGTGCACCTGCTGGCGTTGCACTGCATGTGCGATGCTATCGATCACCTGATTCTGGGAGGCGAATGATGCGTCATCCGTTCGTGGTGTTGTTCGCCGCATTGGGCCTGCTGCAGGGCTGTGTCGCGCCGGTCGTCGCGGCGGGAGTCGGCGCGGGCGTGATGATGACCACGGCGGACCGCCGCAGTGCGGGTTCGATGGTTGAGGACGACACCATCGAAAGCAAGGCGCAGAAACGCATCGAAGAGAAATACAAGGACAGTGCGCGTGTGAGCGTCACCGCCTATAACCGCTTCGCGCTGCTGACCGGGTCGGTGGCGAGCGAGCAGGCGAAGATGGACATCGAGCGCATTGTCGGCACCATTCCCAACGTGAAGGGGATTGCCAACGAACTGCAGGTGCGCGATGCGGCCGGCGTCGGCACCCGTAGCAGCGATTCGCTCATCACCAGTGACACCAAGCTGCGCTTCCTGCGCAGCACCGCGTTCAAGGCCGATCACGTCAAGGTCGTCACCGAGAACAGCGTGGTCTACCTGATGGGGCTGGTCACCCATGCCGAGGCGAATGCCTCGTCGGAGATCGCCAGCACCACCAAGGGCGTGCAAAAGGTCGTGCGCGTGTTCGAGTACATCGACTGATGGAGCCGCATAAAATCATTCTTCGGGCGAATCGCCGCGTCGCATGCTCGCTCAATCCTCGCCTACCATCGAGGTATGTCTCGTCATTCGCTTCGCGCCTCCTTGCGCTTCATCCCGAATCTCTGATTTTCTGAGGCTCCATTGAGATATCCGACTCCCGACTTCGAAAGCAAAATCTGCACGGCACAGCAGCTCGCCGCTCGGGTCGCGGCGTTGCCGCGCGCGCTGGTGTTCACCAATGGCTGCTTCGACGTGCTGCATCGCGGCCATGTCACCTACCTGGCACAGGCGCGCGCACTCGGCGCCTCGCTCATCGTCGGCGTGAACAGCGACGCCTCGGTGAAGCGCCAGGGCAAGGGCGATGACCGCCCGATCAACGCCGAGCAGGACCGCATGGCGGTGCTGGCCGCGCTGGAGTCGGTGAGTCTGGTAGTGAAGTTCGACGAGGACACGCCGCTCAACCTGATCCTCGCCTGCAGGCCCGATGTGCTGGTGAAAGGCGGCGACTGGAAGCCGGCAAACATCGTCGGCAGCAAGGAAGTGCAGCTGTGGGGCGGCGCGGTGCACAGCATCCCGTTTCTGCACGAGCGTTCCACCACCGCATTATTGAAAAAGATAAGATCCCTATGACCCCAACCGATATCGTTTTGCACAACCAGTCCAGAATGCTGGAGATCGCCTTCGAGGACGGCGCACGCTACAAGCTGCCATTCGAGTTCCTGCGCGTGTACTCGCCCTCAGCCGAAGTGCGCGGCCACGGGCCCGGGCAGGAGACCCTGCAAGTCGGCAAGCGCGACGTGATGATCACCGACATCGAACCGGCCGGCAGCTACGCCATCAAACTGGCGTTCGACGACGGTCACGACAGCGGGCTCTACACTTGGGAATACCTGCACGAGCTGGGGCAATACCAGGATGCCATGTGGCACGATTACCTGGGCAAGCTGGAAGCGGCCGGCGCAAGCCGCGATAAATAATCTATTCCCTCCCCCTTGCAGGGGGAGGGTTAGGGAGAGGGTAGAATTTCAAGCACACCTCCCAGCCCTCTCCCGCAAGCGGGAGAGGGGGCAAACGCAAAGGAGCATCACCATGGCAGACACCCATTTCGGTTTTGAGACCGTAGACGAAACAGAAAAGGCCAAGAAGGTCGCGGGCGTGTTCACTTCCGTCGCCAGCAAGTACGACATCATGAACGACCTGATGTCGGTCGGCCTGCACCGCATCTGGAAGCGCTTCGCCGTCGGCTTGGCGAATGTGCATGAAGGCAACCGCGTACTGGACGTGGCGGGCGGCTCGGCCGACCTGTCGCGCCTGTTCCTCGACAAGGTCGGCAAGAGCGGCCAGGTGGTGCTCACCGACATCAACAACGCCATGCTGCGCGTGGGCCGCGACCGCCTGCTCGACGAGGGCATCGCC
>JBQGEN010000331.1:0-5948 GCA_052039615.1 Sideroxyarcus sp.
GCGGCATGTACAGGCCGAGCATCAGCACCAGCAGCAGGTGGGCGAACACCGGCACCAGCGCGGGTGGATGCGGCAGTGGTTTGGCAGTGGTCTCGCCGAACACGATGGGCTGGATCTTGCCGAAGATGGCGGCGAAGGCGACACCCAGCGCGATCAGCAATATCGGCGTGGTCCACGGATACTCGTGCATGGCAGTGGTGATGATGAGGAACTCGCTGGCGAACACGCCGAAGGGCGGCATGCCGAGGATGGCGAACGTGCCCAGCGCCAGCCCCCAGCCGACCGTGGGGCTGACCTGCAGCAGGCCGCGGATGCTCTCCATCTGCTGCGTGCCGACCTTCTGCACCGCATGGCCTACCGCGAAGAAGATTGCCGACTTGGTCAGCGAGTGCATGGTCATGTGCAGCATGCCGGCGAAGGTCGCCACCGCGCCGCCCATGCCGAAGGCGAAGGTGATCAGCCCCATGTGCTCGATGGAGGAGTAGGCGAACATGCGCTTGATGTCCTTTTGCCGGAACAGCGAAAGCGATGCGACCACCACCGACAGCAGGCCGAAGCCCATCATCAGGTTGCCGGCGAAGTGTGTCTCCAGCGAACCGTCCACCAGCACCTTGCTGCGCACCACGGCGCACAGGGCAACGTTGAGCAGCAGACCGGACAGCACGGCGGACACCGGTGTCGGGCCTTCCGCGTGCGCGTCCGGCAGCCAGCTGTGCAGCGGCACCAGGCCGACCTTGGTGCCGTAGCCCACCAGCAGGAAGATGAACGCCAGCTTGAGCACGGTCGGCTCCAGTTCGCCCTTCACTTCGTTGAGGTGCGTCCACAGCAGCGCCGTGCCGCCCTCGCCCAGCACGCGCTCGGCGGCGAAATACAGCAGGATGGTGCCGAACAGCGCGAGCGCGATGCCGACGCCGCACAGGATGAAATATTTCCACGCCGCCTCCAGGCTGGCCGGGGTGCGGTATAGCGAGACCAGCAGCACGGTGGTCAGCGTGGCCGCCTCCATCGCCACCCACACGATCCCCATGTTGTTGGTGGTGAGCGCGACCAGCATGGCGAAGGTGAACAGTTGGTACATGCTGTAATACAGGTGCAGCATGCCAACGGAGAGCTTGCCGTGGTGCTGCTCGATGCGCATGTAGGGGCGCGAGAACAGCGAGGTGGTGAAGGCGACGAAGGCGGTGAGCGCCACCAGGAACACGTTGAACTGGTCGATGAAGAACTGTTCGTTGAACGCGACCTGCGGGCCGGACTCGATCACGCGCATGGTCAGCACCACCGATGCGGCGAAAGTGAAGAAGCTCATCAGCGAATTGAGTTCCGCCGCCCAGCTGCGCGAGCCGAACACGGCCAGCATGCCGCCGCCCAGCAGCGGGATGAGCAACAGCGCCAGGAGTTGCAGGTCAATCATCCTTGAGCTTCTCCATGTGGGTGACGTCCAGGCTATCGAAGGTCTCGCGGATCTGGAAGAAGAAGATGCCGAAGATGAAGGTGGCGACCAGCACGTCCAGCGCGATGCCCAGTTCCACCACCAGCGGCATGCCCTGAGTGGCGCTGGTGGCGGCGAAGAATAGGCCGTTCTCCAGCGACAGGAAGGCGACCACCTGGGTCACCGCCTTGCGCCTCGTCAGCATCATCAGCAACGACAGCAGCACGCTCGCCAGCGCGATGCCGATCAGGCCGCGCGTGATGCCTTCGGCCAGCTGCGATATGGGCGCGGCCAAGTTGAAGGCGAAGATCACCAGCGCGATGCCGACCAGCATGGTGGTCGGGATGTTGATCAGCGTCTCCACGTCCCAGCGCACGTTGAGCTTGCGGATCAGGCGGTGCAGCAGCCAGGGCAGCAGCAGCACCTTGAGCAGCAGCGTCAGTGCCGCCGAATAGTAGAGATGGTGCTGGCTGGTGGACCACGCCACGATGAAGGTGCTCAGCGCCAGCAGCGCCCCCTGCCAGGCGAACAAGTTGATCAGCGACAGGATGCGGCGCTGCGCCAGCATGGCGAACGCGATCAGCAGCAGCAGCGCGGCCAGCAGGTTGATAAATTGCAGGGTATAGCTCATCGGCATGTCAGGCACCCAGCAGGAAGTGGATCAGCAGGCCCAGCACCGCCAGCAGGAACGCGGTGCCAAGGAACTCCGGCGCGCGGAAGATGCGCATCTTGGCCGACACGATCTCGAACACGGCCAGCGCCGCCCCCGCCAGCATCAGCTTGAGCAGCAGCGCCAGGATCGCCAGCGGCAGGCCGCCCCAGTTGCCGACCTCGGCGATGCCCTGCGGCAGGAACAGCGCGATGCCGATGGAGATATAGGCGAACAGTTTCAGGCTGCTGGCCCATTCGATCAGCGCCAGATGGCGCGCGGAATATTCCAGGATCATCGCCTCGTGAATCATGGTGAGTTCGAGGTGGGTGCTGGGGTTGTCCACCGGAATGCGCGCATTCTCCGCCAGCAGCACGATGAGGAACGCCAGCGCGGCGAACGCCAAGCTCGGGTACAGCACGAACTGGTGGTGCGCCAGGGTATCGACGATGCGCGGCAGCTGGGTGGAGTGGCTGATCATCGAGGCGGTGAATAGCACCATCAGCAAAGCCGGTTCGGCCAGGAAGGAAACCAGCATCTCGCGCCTGGCGCCGAGCGAACCAAAGGCGGTGCCGATGTCCATCGCGGCAAGCGCGATGAACACCCGCGCCACGGCGAACACGCCGACCAGCGCGATCACATCTGCCGCCTGCGAAAAGGGGAGATCGACTGCAATGATCGGTATGATGGCCGCGGCCAGCCACATGCAGCCGAACACGATGTACGGCGTGACACGGAACAGCGGCGAGGCGTTGTGCGCGATCACCGCGTCCTTGCTGAAGAGCTTGCGCAGCACTCGATACGGCTGCAGCACGCCGGCGCCGGAACGGTTCTGCAACCAGGCCTGGCATTGGTTGACCCAGCCCGTTAGCAGCGGCGCGAGCAGCACCACCAGCAGCAGCTGCGCGAGCTGGAACAGGACGGCGAAGAGCAGATCGTAGTTCTCCATCACACGAACACCAGCAGGACGATCAAAGTGACGAAGGTATAGGTCAGATACAGATGGATGCGCCCGTGCTGCAGCAACGCAGCCAGCGACGAGAGCTTCTCGGTAAGCTGCCTTATCGGTAGATAGAGGATGTACCACAGCCGGTCTTCGCTCTGCCCGTGGTAGCGGGGATGCGTATCGAACGGGCTCGGCACTTCGCGTTCGATCTTGAAGAACGGTTCGAAGATGCGCCGGATCGGCTGGCCGAAGCCTTCGGCGGTATCCTGCATGCGCGCGGTCTGCGCCGGAAAGCCGCAATCCCACGGCGCGCTGCGGCGCAGGCGGCCGTGATACAGGCGCCGCACCAGCACGGTGGTGAGCAACATCACGCCCAACACCGCCAGCAAGAAGTACAACGGACTGTAGCTGGCGCGCTCGGTGTCCACGGGCGCCAGGAACACCCAGTTGCTGGCCGCGTTGCCCAGGCCGGAGCCGATCAGCATGTGCGAGACCAGGTCGATCTGCCCCACCACGAACACCGGCGCCAGCCCGAGCACCACGCAGGCGAGCGCCAGCCAGGCCATGCCGATGCGCTCCCAGGTGCCCGCGTCATGCGCATGTTCCAGGGAATGCTCGCGCGACTGGCCGAGGAAGATCACGCCGTAGAACTTCACCATCACGTACGCGGCCAGCGCCGCGGCCAGCGCGATCACCGCGGCGGCCACCGGCACCAGCATGTTGATGTAACTGTTGGGCAGGCCGGGCGACAGCAGGAACGCTTGCAGCAGCAGCCATTCCGACACGAAGCCGTTGAGCGGCGGCAGCCCGGAAATGGCCAGCACGCCGACCAGCATTAGCGCCGCCGCCCACGGCATGCGGTGGATCAGGCCGCCCAGGCGCCCCATGTTGCGCTCGCCCGTGGCGTGCAGAATGGAGCCGGTGCCGACGAACAGCAGGCTCTTGAACATCGCGTGGTTGAGGCTGTGGTACAGCGTGGCGGTGAGCGACAGCGCCGCCAGCGCGTCCTTGCCATAAACGTGGAAGATGATGGTCAGCCCGATGCCGACCAGCAGCAGGCCGATGTTCTCGATCGAGGAATACGCGAGCAGGCGCTTCATGTCGCCCTGCACGGCGGCGAACATCACGCCGAACACGGCGGTGATCAGGCCCAGCGCCAGCGCCAGCACGCCCCACCACCACAGTTGCGTACCCAGCAGGTCGAAGGTGACGCGCAAGATTCCGTAGATCGCAGTCTTGAGCATCACGCCGCTCATCAGCGCGGACACCGGGGAGGGCGCGGCGGGATGCGCTTCGGGCAGCCACACGTGCATGGGCAGCACGCCGGCTTTGGCACCGAAGCCGAACAGGGCCAGCAGGAAGGCCACCGACGACCAGAGCGGGGGCAGCTGCGCGGCACGCATCGCGTCGAAGGTGTAGGCGCCGATGCCGTGGCCGCCCTGCATCACGCCGAAACCGAGCAGGATGGCGATGGCGCCGACATGCGCGACCAGCAGATAGAGATAGCCCGCCTTGCGGATGTCGGGCACATTGTGATCGGTGGTGACCAGAAAATAGGAAGCCAGCGCCATGGTTTCCCACGCCACCATGAACATGTAGGCATCGTCCGCCAGCAACACCAGCGTCATGCCGACGAGGAACAGGTGATACTGCAGGCACAGCAGGCCGAGCGTGGCGCCTGCCATGGTCCTGAAGTAACCGGCGCTGAACAGCGATACGCCCAGGGAAGCTGTACCAAGCAGGATCAGGAAGAAACCCGCGAGCGGATCAAGACGCAGGTGGAACGGCAGGTCGGGCAGGCCGAGCGGCAGCACCATGACGGAGGCGGGTGCGGCGAGCGCCCACAGGCCGCAGCTCGCAACCAGCAGCGAGGTCAGCGCGCTGAGCGGAAAGATAACGTCGTTGATCAGCTGCGGCGTGCGTCGCAGGAGCAGCCCGGATACTCCGAGCGCGATCCAGAACTGCACCAGCCAGCCAACCAAATCCAGCGGTAATATCCCAACAACGTTCATCTGGCGTTACCCGCCCCTCGATCGAATGTGCAGCACACAGGCGTTGGATTCTACTCCCGCGCTCAGACACCGTTCAAGAATCGGATGGCGATGTTGCCCGTATGCCCCCGGCGCGCCACATACATGGACCAGCGAGATTCAGTGCACTATTTCCACCACGCGGCTCGGTTTCAGTTTCGCATAGGAGGGCATCGCCATCCCCACCGAAGCGCCTATGTAGGTCGGGTCGGCGATGACGTAGCGCTGGCCGCGATAATCCACCGTGGAAGATTCCGCGCGCACCTGACCGAGTGCGACGGCGGTGGTCATGTGTCCCGGATAGAGCAAGCCCACGGTCTTGAGTCCGAGCAGTTCATGCACCAGCCAGGAGAACAGCACCGAGCGGTCCTCGCAGTCGTTGTAGGGATAGTGCAGGGATTCCTCGACGAAGAAATATTTCTCGTAGCCGAACTGGTCGTTGTCGGTCTTGTAGGCAAAGGCCTTCTGCACGAACGCGAGCAGGAAGTTCACCGCATCTTCCTCGTTCATCGTCGCGGTATATTTCTTCAATTCGGCCAGCAACCCATTACGCACCAGCGAACTGCCGTCGGTGTCGAAATAGAGCGGGAATTCGGTTTGCGGGAAAGAGGCCTCGTACTCCACCAACCGGCGATCATAGGGCACATTCAATCTGATCGGCTTGCCCCTGTAATCGAAGGCCAGCGCGCGTTGTGCCGATGCCGTTTTGGTGAACCCGGTCGACGCGAAACCAATGTCGAGCGGCCTGAGCTTGACCGGATAGCTGGCTTCGTAGGTGTAGAAACTGCGGATGCTGTCACCGCGGTCTGCCGCCAGCACGGCATAGTAGGTCTGCTTGCCGACCGCGGTGAACTTGGTCGAATACACCTGCTGCCTGACCGCAACGAACAGGTG
>JBQGEN010000332.1:0-3777 GCA_052039615.1 Sideroxyarcus sp.
AGCGTCTGCACGAAGACCGTCGCATGGCCGCGCTCGAAGCTGACATAGGCGATCCGTTTACCGTCCGGCGACCAGGCCGGCGACATGATGGGCTCGCTCTGCGACAGGAGGGTCTGCTCACCGTAGCCGTCGCTATCCGCGATCACCAGGCGAAAATGTTTCCCTTCGCGGTTGACGTAGGCGATGCGCGTGCTGAACACCCCGGCGCTGCCGGTCAGCTTCTCGTACACCAGGTCGGCGATGCGGTGTGCGATCGCGCGCACCTGATCGCTCGGCGCGGTCACCGCCAAGCCGATCAGCTCGGCGCGGCGCACCACATCGATCAGGCGAAAACGCACCTCCGCGCGCCCGCCATCCAGCAGGCGCACGCTGCCGATGACCAGCGCCTCCACGCCCGGCCATTCGGCGTATTTCACGTCATCCGGCTCGTGCGGCGCCTTGCCCGCCGGGTCGATCTGCTTGAACAGCCCGGTGCGCAGCAGATCGTTGGTGACCACACTGCTGATCCGCTCACCCTCGATACGCTCCTCGCCGCCGAAGCGCACCACCGAGATCGGCGTCTGGTGCTCCCCCGCCCCGGTGATCTCGATATCCAGCGCGGCCTGCGCGGACATCGTCACGCACAAGCCGAGGAACAGCCCGAACCAAACACGCATATGCTTCCTTTCCTATGGTCTGATAGTCAGCCGCAATTCGCGGAACATCTTCTGCAAACCGTTCTCGGTCGGCATCGGCAGCGGCTGTGCCTTGTAGATGGCACGCTCCGCCGCGTTGTCATAAGCCTTGTTGCCGCTGCTCCGCAGCAGCTCCACCGCCATCACATCCCCACTCGGCAACAACGTCACCTTGAACTCTGCCTTGGCCGACTCCGGCACGTCCGGCGGCATCACGATATTGCGCCGTATCTTGTTGCGGATCAGGTCCTGATAGCGCCCCACCTGCGTTGCCGTCGCCGCATCCACCTCGGCGCGGACACGCGCCTGCTCCGATTCCATGCGGCGCGCGACATAGGCATCCAGCTCGCGCCGCTCCTTCTCCTGCCGCGCCCTGGCGGAAGCCGCCGCCCTCTTCTTCTCTTCGGCCTGCTTCTTTTTCTTGTCGCGCACCTCGATGTCGGCCGGCACCGGCGGCAATACAGGCTCCACGACCTTGGGCGGCGCGGGTTCCGTTGCGGCGGGAGGCGGAGGCGTCGGCTCCAGCTCCGGAATGACTTCCGCTTCCGGCAGACTGTCCCACATGTCCACCATGAACACTTCCGGCTGCTGCGCCTGCCAGCGAAAACTGGAATACAGCAGGAAGAAGAAGAGCAGATGCACCGTCAGCGCCAGCAACCCGGCGGAGAGGCGGTAAGGCTCGCGATAGGTCAGTGCCGCACTCATCGGCTCTTGGCGAGCAACCCGATCTTCTTGATGTGCTGCTGCTGCAACATGTCCATCACGTTGATGACCTCCTCATAGCGCACGTTCTTGTCGGCCGAGATCACCACCGGCTGCTCCGGGTTCTTCGTCAGGCTTTGCTGCAAACGTCCCGCCAGTTCGTCACGTGATACCGGCGCCTCATGCCCGCCCCGGCCGTGGTCGCGCAAGGCCAGCGTGGTGTCCTTCCTGATGATGATCTCCAGCGGCGCCACCGGCGGCGCCAGTGATTTGCCCACGCTGGGCAGATCGATCTGGCCGGGATTCATCAGCGGCGCGGTGATCATGAAGATGACCAGCAGCACCAGCATCACGTCGATGTACGGCACGACGTTGATCTGGCTCATCGGACGGTGTTCGCTGCGCCGGCGCTGCATCTCTATGGCTGCCGCTGCAGGACGTTGGAGAACTCTTCGATGAAGCTCTCGAAGCGCGAGGACAGGCGGGTCACGTCATGCACATAGCGGTTGTAAGCCACCACCGCCGGGATCGCGGCGAACAGGCCCATCGCCGTCGCCACCAGTGCCTCGGCGATGCCGGGCGCGACATGCGCCAGCGTTGCCTGCCCGACGTTGGACAGCCCGCGGAAGGCGTTCATGATGCCCCATACCGTGCCGAGCAGACCGACGTAGGGGCTGACCGATCCGACCGTGGCCAGGAACGACAAATGCGATTCGAGGTGATCCACCTCGCGCTGGTAGGTGGCACGCATGGCACGGCGCGTGCCTTCCATCACCGCCGCGCTGTCCACGCCGTGCGTCTTCCTGAGCTTGACGAACTCGGCGAATCCCGCGGAAAAGATGCGCTCCTGCGCACCGACATCGTGCCGGCCGCGGCTGATCGACTGCTGGTAGAGCACGTTCAGGTTCGGATTGCCCCAGAAGGCTTCCTCGAATTCGCGCGATTGACTTGCCGCCGCGCGCACCGCGAACATCTTGAGGAAGATGTACCACCATGACATCAGCGACACCAGCAGCAGCAGGCCCATCACCAACTGCACCAGCAGGCTGGCATCGGCGACCAGGCGGATGAACGACATATCTGCAATCAGATCCATATCAGTCTTTCCATTGTTTACGCAACACATCCGGCACCGAGGTCGGCTTGAACGTCTCGAGCGTCACGCACACCAGATGCACCTCGCCCTCGGTCAACAGCTCGTCGCCGCGCATCACTTCCTGCCACAGGGTCACGCGGCTGCGCCCGATCTCCTTGATGCGCGCGGTCACGTTCACCAGGTCATCCAGCAGCGCGGGCCTCAGGTAATCCAGTTTCATCGAGCGCACGACGAACACCACGCCCAGCTCTTTCATCAGCGCCGCGTTGCTGTAGCCGAACGTGCGCAGCCACTCGGTACGCGCCCGCTCCATGAAATTCACATAACTGGCGTGGTACACCACGCCGCCGGCATCGGTGTCCTGGAAATAGACCCGCACCGGCAGGGAAAACACCTTGTGCCTACTCATCCCACAACTCCTTGTCGTTCGCGCCGCGCGCCTGCGTCAGGCCGAAATGCCGGTAGGCATGGGCAGTGGCCATGCGCCCGCGCGGCGTGCGCTGCAGGTAACCCTGCTGGATGAGATAAGGCTCCAGCACATCCTCGATGGTGTCGCGTTCCTCGCCGATGGCTGCGGCGAGATTGTCTACCCCGACCGGCCCGCCCAAGAATTTCTCGATCACCGTCTGCAGCAACTTCCGGTCCATCACGTCCAGCCCGCGCGAATCCACGTCCAGCATGGTCAGCGCGGCATCCGCCACTTCGCGGCTGGCGTCGCCGCCCGCCTTCACGTCGGCGAAATCGCGCACGCGGCGCAGCAGGCGGTTGGCGATACGCGGCGTGCCGCGCGAGCGGTTGGCGATCTCCAGCGCGCCCTCGTGCGACAGATTCATCTCCAGCAGCCCGGCCGAGCGCATCACGATGCGCTGCAGCTCCTGCGGCGTATAGAACTCCAGCCGTGCGACGATGCCGAAACGGTCGCGCAGCGGATTGGTCAGCATGCCGGCCCGGGTGGTCGCGCCGACCAGCGTGAACGGCGGCAAATCGATCTTCACCGAGCGCGCACCCGGCCCCTCGCCGATCATGATGTCGATCTGGTAGTCCTCCAGCGCGGGATACAGTATCTCCTCCACCACCGGCGACAGCCGATGGATCTCGTCGATGAACAGCACGTCGTTCGGTTCGAGGTTGGTCAGCAGCGCCGCAAGGTCGCCTGCGCGTTCCAGCACCGGGCCGGAGGTGTGGCGGATACCGACCCCCATCTCGCGCGCGATGATCTGCGCCAGCGTGGTCTTGCCCAGGCCGGGCGGGCCAAACAGCAGCACATGATCGAGCGGTTCGTTGCGCTGCTTCGCCGCCTGGATG
>JBQGEN010000333.1:0-3524 GCA_052039615.1 Sideroxyarcus sp.
GCATTGGCAATCGCGGAATCCAGCGCCTTCTTGATGATGGCGCCGCCCTTCTTCGGACTAAAAGCCAGGATGTTCAACGCTTGCGCGACCGGCAACCCACGGATCTGATCTGCGACCAGTCGCGCTTTTTGCGCGGACAGACGAACACCACGGATGACTGCTGTTGTACTCATCATGTCTCCTTATTTCTTGGCCGCTGCTTTTTTATCGGCAGCGTGACCTTTAAAGGTGCGGGTCAAAGAGAATTCGCCAAGCTTGTGTCCCACCATGTTCTCGGATACATACACCGGAACATGCTGCTTGCCATTGTGCACCGCGATCGTCAAACCGACGAACTCGGGCAGCACGGTAGAGCGACGCGACCAGGTCTTCACCGGGCGCTTATCGTTGGTAGCGCGCACTGCCTCCACTTTCTTGAGCAGATGCAGATCGACGAACGGGCCTTTTTTAACTGAACGTGCCATATCTTGTTACCCCTTAAACCTGAAAGCGACGGCGCACGATCATGCCGCTAGTACGCTTGTTACGACGTGTACGGAAGCCCTTGGCCGGCACACCCCACGGGCTGACCGGATTGCGGCCCGCCGCAGTCTTGCCCTCGCCACCACCATGCGGGTGATCGACCGGATTCATCACCACACCGCGCACGGTCGGACGGATGCCGCGCCAGCGATTGGCGCCGGCCTTGCCGATCGAACGCAGGGAGTGTTCGCCATTGCTGACCTCACCGAGGGTCGCGCGGCAATCCACGTGCACCTTGCGAATTTCGCCGGAACGCAGACGCAATTGAGCGTAGCTTCCTTCGCGCGCCAACAGTTGCACCGAGGCGCCTGCCGAGCGCGCCAGTTGAGCGCCCTTGCCGGGCAGCATCTCGATCGCATGAATGGTGGAACCGACCGGAATGTTGCGCAACGGCAGTGCATTACCCGCCTTGATCGGCGCTTCCGAGCCGCTCATCAACTGCGCGCCAGCCGACACACCCTTGGGGGCGATGATATAGCGACGCTCGCCGTCTGCGTACACCAGCAACGCCAGGTGCGCGGTACGGTTCGGGTCATATTCCAGGCGCTCGACCTTGGCCGGAACGCCATCCTTGTCGCGCTTGAAATCCACGATACGGTAGTGCTTCTTGTGCCCGCCGCCCATGTGACGCGTGGTGATGTGGCCGTTATGGTTACGCCCCGCGGTTCTGGTCTTCTTCTCCAGCAACGATGCTTCCGGCTTGCCCTTGTGCAGTTCCTTGTTGACTACGCGCACAACGGCGCGCGTGCCAGGAGAGGTTGGTTTGAGTTTGATCAGTGCCATGTTTTACCCCTGCTCGCTTGCGGCAAAGTTGATTTCCTGACCGGCCGCCAGATTGACGTAGGCCTTCTTCCAGTCCGAACGACGGCCAATGTTGCGGCCGAAACGCTTTTGCTTACCCTTGACGTTGCTGATCTGCACGCTGTCGACAGTGACGTTGAACAGCTTCTCGACCGCAGCCTTGACTTCCGGCTTGGTGGCATCGGACGCTACGCGGAAAATCACCTGCTCGTTCTTCTCGGCAACGAAAGTCGCCTTTTCCGAGATCTGCGGAGCCAGCAAGATATTCAGCAAGCGCTCTTCATTGAATTTTTGTGTGCTCATGCCAGCAACTCCTCGATTTTTGCGAGCGCGCCGCGTGTCACCAACACGTTGTGGAAGCGAACCAGGCTGACCGGATCAGCTTGATGAGCCTCGACCACCAATACGTTCGGCAAGTTGCGCGACGACAGGAACAGGTTCTCGTCGATGCTGTCAGTGATGATCAGCACACGGCCATCCTGCAAGCCCATGCCCTTGATCTTCTGCGCCAGCAACTTGGTCTTCGGCGCCTCGACGGACAGACCTTCGACCACACTCAAACGACCATCGCGCACCAGCTGCGAATAGATGGAGGCCAGACCGGCGCGGTACATCTTGCGATTGATCTTCTGCGTGTAGTTTTGATCCGGGCTGTTCGGGAAAATCTTGCCGCCCCCGCGCCACAACGGGCTGGACGCCATACCGGCACGTGCGCGGCCGGTGCCCTTTTGGGCGAATGGCTTGCGCGTAGACTTGGCGATCTCGCTACGACCCTTTTGCTTGCTGTTGGCAGAACGGGCGTTGGCTTGGTAAGCCGTCACCAGTTGATGCACCAGCGCTTCATTGTATTCACGACCAAAGAGATCGTCGGACGCGTTGATGCTCGCGCCCGCCTTGCCGTTTTCGCTAATGACTTTCAGTTCCATCATGCCCCCGCTTTCACTGCCGGGCGTACGATCACGTCGCCGCCGGGCGCGCCCGGTACTGCACCGCGCACCAGCAACAGCTGGCGCTCAGCATCGATACGGACGATCTGGAGATTTTGTACAGTGCGCTGCACGTCACCGAGGTGACCGGTCATGCGCTTGCCGGGGAACACACGACCCGGATCCTGCGCCATACCAATAGAACCAGGGACGTTGTGCGACTTGGAGTTACCGTGAGAGGCACGGCCGGATTTGAAGTGATAACGCTTGATGGTGCCGGCATAGCCCTTACCAATCGTCACGCCTGTCACATCAACCTTTTGACCGACCTGAAACAGATCCACGCCAACTGTGCCGCCGAGCGTCAGGCTGGCAAGCTGTTCGGGCGTGGCGGTGAATTCCTTCAGCACACTGCCGGCTTCAACACCGGCTTTGGCGAAATGCCCCGCAGCGGCTTTGGTCACGCGGCTGGCGCGGCGCGTACCGAACGCGACCTGCACTGCACTGTAACCATCCGTGGGAGCGGTTTTGATCTGGGTGACACGATTGTTGGACACGTCCAGCACAGTTACCGGCAACGACGTACCGTCGTCGGTAAAGATGCGGGTCATGCCAATCTTGCGACCGACAAGTCCTAAGCTCATTTTTATTTCCTTTATTAAGGGGCTGACTTCAATTGGTCAGCCGATCCATACTGCTCAACTACTCTAAAACTGCCAAATACTGCAAAACCTGTTACTGCAACTTGATCTCGACATCCACACCAGCCGGGAGGTCCAGCTTCATCAGCGCATCGACAGTCTTGTCTGTCGGATCGACGATGTCCATCAGGCGCAGGTGGGTGCGAATCTCGAATTGATCGCGCGAAGTCTTATTCACGTGCGGGGAACGCAGCACATCGAAACGCTCGATCTTGGTGGGCAACGGAACCGGGCCCTTGACCACTGCACCGGTACGCTTGGCCGTATCCACGATCTGCAGCGCGGATTGGTCGATCAAACGATAGTCGAACGCCTTCAGGCGAATGCGAATTTTTTGACTTTGCATATTCATCTCTTGCATCTACGCGGCATAGCCGCTGGTTTAAAGAACGAAAACGCGTGGCCGCAGCCACGCGAGGGCGCGCATTGTAGCCTTACTCGATGATCTTCGCAACCACGCCGGCGCCGACGGTACGGCCGCCTTCGCGGATCGCGAAACGCAGGCCTTCTTCCATGGCGATCGGGTTGATCAGGTTGACGGTGATGCTGACGTTGTCGCCAGGCATGACCATCT
>JBQGEN010000334.1:0-8066 GCA_052039615.1 Sideroxyarcus sp.
GCCAAGTACACGCGCGGACGCACCCCGGTGAAACTGCTGTATAGCGAACTCTGCGCCGACAAATCTTCCGCCCTGAAACGCGAGATGGAGATCAAGGCGCTGTCCCGCGCCGCCAAGCTGGCGCTGTGCGGCGTGACGTAACCCGCCTAAACCCGTAAAATGCGGCCTTTCGCAAATCTGGCCGGTTCTTGTACATGCACACTTCTGGTTCCGACAAAACGCCCCCAAGCGGGCATGAGTCTTCGCCCCAAACGGGCTCGGGGCTGACTTTTCAGCAAGTCATCCTGACGTTGCAGCAATTCTGGGACAAACAGGGCTGCGCGCTGCTGCAGCCCTACGACATCGAGGTCGGCGCGGGCACGTTCCACACGGCGACCTTTCTGCGCGCGATCGGCCCGGAGCCGTGGCGCGCCGCCTATGTCCAGCCTTCGCGCCGCCCCAAGGACGGCCGCTACGGCGAGAACCCTAACCGACTGCAGCACTACTACCAGTTCCAAGTGGTGCTAAAGCCTTCCCCCGACAACATCCAGGAGCTGTATCTGGACAGCCTGCGCGCGCTGGGCATCGATACCGGCGAGCACGATATCCGCTTCGTCGAGGACGATTGGGAATCGCCGACACTGGGCGCCTGGGGGCTGGGCTGGGAGGTGTGGCTGGACGGCATGGAAGTGACGCAGTTCACCTATTTCCAGGAAGTCGGTTCGCTTCCCTGCAAACCGGTGCTGGGCGAGATCACCTACGGGCTGGAGCGCCTGGCCATGTACCTGCAGGGCGTGGAGAACGTGTTCGACCTGGTGTGGGCGAAGAACGGCGACACGGTGGTGACCTACCGCGACGTGTACCACCAGAACGAGGTGGAGCAGTCCAAATACAATTTCGAGCATTCCAACGTCGACATGCTGTTCCGTCATTTCAACGAGTACGAGAGCGAGGCCAAGCGCGTGATGGAAGCGGGCCTGCCGCTGCCCGGCTTCGAGATGGTGATGAAGTGCTCGCACACCTTCAACCTGCTGGACGCGCGCGGCGCGATCTCGGTGACCGAGCGTGCGGCCTACATCGGCCGGGTGCGCGCCCTGGCGCGGCAGGTGGCGCAAGCGTATTACGATTCGCGCGCAGCATTGGGATTCCCGATGGCCAAGGTCGGAGGGAACGCAAAATGAGAGAAACATTACTGATCGAACTGCTCACGGAAGAGCTGCCGCCGAAGGCGCTGGAGAAGCTATCCGCCACCTTCGCCAACGAAGTGTTTGCCGCCCTGAAGGAGCAGGGGCTGCTGAACGAGGCCAGCAAGTGCACGCCGTATGCGACGCCGCGCCGTCTGGCGCTGAGCGTCAGCGAGGTGGCGCAACAGCAGCCCGACCGCATCATCGAACGCAAGGGTCCGGCGGTGAGCGCGGGGCTGGATGCGGAAGGCAAGCCGACCAAGGCGCTGGAAGGGTTCATGCGCTCGGCCAATGTCACGCAGTCGCAGTTGCAGCGCGTGAGCGACGGCAAGGCGGAATACTTCGTGGCGCGCGTCGAGCAGAAGGGCAGGTCGCTGGACGAATATCTGCAGGAGATCGTGACCCAGGCGCTGAAGAAACTGCCGGTGCCGAAGCTGATGCGCTGGGGCGATTTCGAACATCAGTTCGTGCGGCCGGCGCACGGACTCACCATGCTGCACGGCAAGCGCGTGGTGCTGGCGGAAGTGCTGGGGCAGCTCAGCGGCAACGTCACCAGCGGCCACCGCTTCCTGTGCAGCGAGCGCGTCACCATTGCCCATGCGGATGACTACGAGGCAACGCTGGCGCGCGCCGGGCGCGTGATTGCCAGCTTCGCGCAACGGCGCGAGACCATCGTGGCGCGCCTGGATGCGCTGGCCGAGCAGAACAAGGCGATCTGGGTCGGGCACGCCAATTTCGATTTGGACAAGCTGCTCTCCATGTCCAACGAGGAACGCAGCGTGCTGAGCAACCTGCTGGACGAAGTGACCGGGCTGGTCGAATGGCCGGAGGTGTATGTCGGCGAGTTCGAGCCGGAATTCCTCGATGTGCCGCAGGAATGCCTGATCCTCACCATGCAGCAGAACCAGAAATATTTCCCGCTGCTGGACGCGCACAGCGGCAAGCTGCTGAACAAGTTCCTCATCGTCTCCAACATGCAGGTGAGCGACCCGCATCACATCATCGGGGGCAACCAGCGCGTGGTGCGTCCGCGCTTGGCCGACGCGCGTTTCTTCTTCGATCAGGACCGCAAGCAGAAGCTGGAGTCGCGCGTGGAGAAGCTCGGCAACGTGGTGTATCACAACAAACTGGGCACGCAGCTGCAGCGCGTCGAGCGCATCACCACGCTGGCCGGGATCATCGCGCGCCTGCTGGAGGCGAGCAAGGCCAATGCGGAACTGGCGGCGCGGCTGTGCAAGGCCGATCTGCTCACCGACATGGTCGGCGAGTTCCCCGAACTGCAGGGCATCATCGGGCGCTATTACGCTTTTCACGACGGCGAAGACATGGAAGTGGCGAACGCCATCGAGGCGCACTACCACCCGCGTTTTGCCGGCGACTCCATCCCGGTGGGCGCGGTGGCCAGTGCGGTGGCGCTGGCGGACAAGCTGGAGACGCTGGTCGGCATCTATGGCATCGGCCAGGTGCCGACCGGCGACAAGGATCCGTTCGGCCTGCGTCGTCACGCGCTGGGGGTGTTGCGCATCCTGATCGAGACGCCGCTCGATCTGTCGTTGCCCGCCTTGCTGAAAGCGACCGCGGACAACTTCGTCGCGGGCACGCTGAGCGCGACGGTGGCGGCGGATGTGGAAGCGTTCATGCTGGATCGCCTGCGCGGTTATCTGCGCGAACGCAGTTTCGAGGTGGCGCATATCGAGGCGGTGCTGGCGGTGCTGGGCGGGCGCATGCATGAAGTAATTCCGCGCCTGCAGGCGGTGCGGGTCTTTGCGGCCCTGACGGCGGCCAAGGATCTGGCGGCAGCCAACAAGCGCGTGCAGAACATCATGCGCAAGAACCATGAGGAGTTGGGCGCGGCGATGGCGAGCGCGGTGTTCGATGCCGGGCTGATGACGGACGAGGCCGAGCGCAATCTGCACCAGGCGATGGTGGACATCACGCCGTTCGTGCAGGGCTATTTCAGCCGCGGCGAATACGGGCAGAACCTGAAGGCGCTGGTCACGCTCAAGCCCTTCATCGACGACTTCTTCGATCAGGTGATGGTGATGGCGGAGGACCAGAGGCTGCGCATCAACCGTGCGCTGCTGCTGCGGCAGCTCGGCAGCCTGATGAACCAGGTCGCCGATATCTCGAAACTAGCGGCATGACCAAGCTCATCATCCTCGACCGCGACGGCGTCATCAATTTCGATTCCGACCAGTTCATCAAGAACCCGGAAGAATGGAAGCCCATCCCCGGCAGCCTGGAGGCCATCGCGCGGCTGACGCAGGCCGGTTACCGCGTGGTGGTGGCGACCAACCAGTCCGGCATCGGTCGCGGCCTGTTCGACATGCCGACGCTGAACGCCATCCATGACAAGATGCACAAGGCCTGTGCGCAGGTCGGCGGGCGCATCGACGCAGTGTTCTTTTGCCCCCACACCAACGATGCGAACTGCGCTTGCCGCAAGCCCAAGAGCGGCATGCTGGAAGAGATCGCGCTGCGCTACGGCGTCAGCCTGAGCGGCGTTCCCGTGGTCGGTGATTCGCTGCGCGACCTGGAGGCCGCGGCGCGGGTGCAGGCGCAACCCATACTCGTTCTCAGCGGCAAGGGCGGCAGGACTCAGGCCAAGGGCGGCTTGCCCGAAAACACGCTGGTCTATCCCGATCTGGCCAGCGTGGTGGCGACGCTAGCATGACGTTCCTGCGCTCGCTGCTCTTTTTCCTGGTGCAACTGGCGTGGACGCCTGCCTACGCCTCGATGGTGCTGTTCACCTTCCCGTTCAAGCCGCTGACGCGCTACCGCGTCGCCTCCGGCCTCGCCTGGAGCACAATGTGGCTGCTACGCGTGATCTGCGGCATCCGCATGGAAGTGCGCGGCGCGGAGAACATCCCGAAAGAGCCGTGCATCGTGCTGTGCAAGCATCAATCGGCGTGGGAGACGTTCTCCCTGCAGACCGTGTTTCCGCCGCAGGTGTGGGTGCTCAAGCGCGAACTGCTGTGGCTGCCGTTCTTCGGCTGGGGCCTGGCATTGACCAGCCCGATCGCCATCGACCGCAGCAAGGGCAAACAGGCGATGCGCCAGTTGCTGGAGCAGGGCCGTGACCGGCTGCAACGCGGCTTCTGCGTGGTGATCTTCCCCGAAGGCACGCGCATGCCTTATGGCGTGCACGGCAAATACAAGGTCGGCGGCGCAGTGCTGGCCGAAAACACCGGCGCGCTGGTGGTGCCGGTGGCGCACAACGCCGGCAAGTTCTGGGGGCGCAACGCCTTCTGGAAACATCCCGGCACCATCGTGATGAGCATCGGCAAGCCCATCGATCCCAAAGGGCTCAAGGCGGACGAGATCAACCGCCGCGTGGAAGACTGGATCGAGGGCGAGATGACCAGGCTCGCCTGATGTTCAAGGCATCGCGTCAGACACCGCCGCCTGCCGTCGAACAACGCAACATCCTCCTTTCCGGCAAGGAAATCAGCTACACCCTCAAACGCAGCGGCAAGCGCCGCAGCATCGGCCTGCGCATCGACGATCGCGGGCTCACCGTCAATGTGCCGCTGCGCACCTCCGAGAACTGGCTGCACAGCGTGCTGCCCGACAAGGCCGACTGGGTGGTGCGGAAACTGGATGGCTGGCAATCGAAAAAGGCGCCGCCGATCATCTGGGCCGACGGCGCACCCATCCCGTTCCGCGGCGAAGAGTTCGTGCTGCAGCTGGCGCCCAGGGTGCGCGGCGCAACGCCGCAATTGCAGGGCGAGGCACTGCTGCTGCCGGTTGGGCCGGAAGCGGAGGCGGCGCGCATCGAAAAGGCGGTGCTGCAGTGGTACCGCAACGAGGCGTTGCGCGTGTTCGGGGAGTGCGTGGAATACTTCGCGCCGCAACTGCAAGTGTCTCCGCGCGAGATCAAGCTTTCGGCGGCGCGCACCCAGTGGGGACGCTGCACCGCGCACGGCGTGGTGCGGCTGAACTGGCAGTTGGTGAAGATGCCGCTGCACCTGATCGACTACGTGGTGGTGCACGAACTGGCGCACCTGGTGGAGATGAACCACTCGCCTGCGTTCTGGAGCGTGGTGGAGCGCGCGTGCCCGGGCTACAAGCAATGCCGCGCTGAGTTACGCAGCTATGGGGTGGCGGAATAGCGGTCGTAGCCTGCGACAAAGCCTGTCGCGCTGAAGCGCGACAGGCTTTGCGGTGAAGGCTCATATTCGGCCTTGGCCGAATGCGACGCCGGAACCACAATATCCCGATATGCATCGGCCGGCCGCAAGGCCTGCGACAATATGCCGCATTCCCAAGTGCCATGATCGGCTATACAGTTCGTCTTGCCAGGTGGGCAGGACATGCTTCCCAGTAGTCTCCTCCCAGATGAAAGAATTCCTTCCGCCTGGCCCCTTCCTTACAGCTGCAGTCGCCTTCCCGTTCCGAGTCGCACCAGCTCGCCCAGCTTGGCGTACAGTTCGCTGCCGTCGCGCTGGCTGAACCATCTGCCATCCTGATAACCATAGTGGAAGCCGCCCGACTTGGCGGCCAGCCAGATCTCGCGGTTGGGCACATGGCGGTTGACGATGAGTTTGCTGCCATCCTCGAACTCCATTTCCATCACTGTGCCGTTGCTGTCGTAATCAATGTCGGCATCGCTCTCGTCTATCGCCTGTTCGATGCGCTGGAACACCGCATCCGCCAGTTCGTTGAATTCGCTTTCGTTCATCGTCATCCTCCTAACGCCGCCCGATCAGCATGCTGCTGTCGCTTTGGCTTACCTGAAAATTGCGCAGCACATTCGCGCCGAGCAGGTTGGTCTCCATGTTGGGCATCACCGCGACGGTGATGTTCTGCAACTCGAAGTTGCCCAGCGTCATGCGCGGCACGAGGGCGATGCAGCCGGTCGCCGTGCCATTCGCAGTCTGGAACTGCACCTCCTTGCAATTGCGGATGCCGGCTTGGCGCGCGATGTCGCGCGATATGGAAGTGACGCTGGCGCCGGTGTCCACCATGAAGGTGACTGGGACGTTCTCGATGGTGCCGGGCAGATAGAAATGCCCGTTGGGCTGGCGTTTGACTTCCATGCTGCCATCGCCGGAGAAGGTCGGCGGCGGCGGCGGTTCCGCCGCCGGGCTGGCGGTTTTGACGAATAGCTGGAAATCCTCCATGCCCGCGCCGGAAGATTGCAGGGCAAGCTGCATCGGCTTTTCCATCACGGTCAGCGGCTTGTCGAACTTCAGCAGATGTCCCTCCGAAAAGCCGCTGCGCGGGTTGCACCAGGCGTTGCCGACGCTGAACATCATGTCGTATTGCCCGGCAGGCAGGCGCAGAATGGCGCTCGCGCGTGCATGCACCAGAACCGACATGGCAGGGATCGCGGTCTGCGGCGCAGACAGGATCAGCAGCACGGGGTGGGCGTGGTCGTTCTTCAGCGTGATCTCGGGGTCGTTCGGTCCGTCGGCGCTCAGGCCGCTGCCGGGGAATACGGTGATGCTGCCGTTGGCCGGGAAGTCGCGTTCGCATTGCCTACCCGGGTCCAGCTGGCTGAGCGCCACCGTTTCGGTCTGCGGCGCCGCGTCGCCGGCGACGGTTCCGTTGCGCTGGCCCAGATGTTGCGCCGCCCAGAAACCGGATACGGCGGCCAGCACCACGATGAGCACGTTGCGTAGCCCATGACTCTCCTGCGCTTCGTAGTAGATGGCGGGCTCGGGGCGGTCGGCCTTCTGGGGCTGTGGTGCGGGCGCGCGGGCATTGAGCGGGTTGCTGACGATGGTTTGTTCGATGATCTCGTGCAGCCTGTCGAACAGTTCGCTCCGGTCCGGCGCGTACCAGTTGTCGCCGTGCGGGATGAATTCGATGCCGCCGGAGCGTGCCGCCACCCACACATTGTGTGTCTGCGCATCGAGGTTGACGAGGATGCGCTGCCCGTCGGCGAATTCCAGGCGCAACGCGTTGCCGTTCAGGTTCTGACGAATGTCCACGCCGCGTTCGTTCACCAACTGCCGGATGCGGGCGAATAGCGCGCTGCCCGGTTCGTTGCCCAAGCTTTCCGTCATATAATCCCGCCCGTTCCGATCCCAAGAAAGAATAAAGCCATGCGTACCCTCGGCATTATGTTGCTGTTGCTCCTTGCCGTGCAAGGCTGCGGACGCAAGGGCCCGCTGTTCATGCCGCCGCCCCCGACCGAAACCCCGACCGCGCCCGATCAATCCGAACAGAAGAAACAGCCATGAGCGACCATTTCCACTATCAGCAAGACCAGTTGTACGCCGAGCAGATTTCCCTGAACGAAATCGCGCAACGCTTCGGCACACCCTGCTACGTCTATTCGCGCGCCGCATTGAGCGACGGCTATCGCCAGTTTGCCGAAGCGTTCAAAAGCCGCGAGCACCTGATCTGCTACGCGGTGAAGGCCAACTCCAACCTGGCCATTCTCAACCTGTTCGCGCGCCTCGGCGCCGGCTTCGACATCGTTTCGGGCGGCGAACTGCAGCGCGTGCTGGCGGCGGGCGGCGCAGCGAACAAGGTGGTGTTCTCCGGCGTGGGCAAGAGCGAAGCGGAGATGCGCCAGGCGCTGGACGCCGGGATCCTCTGCTTCAACGTCGAGTCGGCGCCCGAACTGGAGCGGCTGAACGCCGTGGCGGGCAGCATGGGCAAGGTGGCGCCGATCAGCCTGCGCGTGAACCCGGACGTCGACGCCAAGACCCATCCTTACATCTCCACCGGCCTCAAGCAGAATAAATTCGGCGTGGCCTATACCGAGGCGCTGGCGCTCTATCGCAAGGCGGCGGACATGCCGCATCTGCGCGTGACCGGCATGGACTGCCATATCGGCTCGCAGCTCACCGAGACCAGTCCGTTCATCGCAGCGGCGGAAAAAGTGCTGGCGCTGGTGGACCAGCTGGCCGCTGCGGGCATCGTACTGGAGCATCTCGACCTGGGCGGCGG
>JBQGEN010000335.1:0-1791 GCA_052039615.1 Sideroxyarcus sp.
ACGCAGTTTGCCTGCGGCAGCATAGGCACCCCGCAGATCGAAAAGCATGCGCATGAAACCAAGACCGAGCATGTCCAGCTTCATGCGCGGCTGGCGCCAGAGCACCGGCACGATGCGCCGCAGCATGCGATAGAGCCGTTCCGTAAATCCCACCCTTCTCATGGTGAACGGCGACTGCATGAAAGTTCCGGCCGAATGCATCGGAGCCCATTGCACCCCAACCAGCCCTTGCGGCAAGTAGACTAGTTCGATGATCGTGCCCTTGTGGGTCACGGGCATATCCAGCGCACCTTCCTCGCCGAAGCCGGCGCCCGTGTCGAAGTAGAGTCTGGCCGTATGATCGGCCGAATGGCTGGTTAAGCGAGACTGGAGCAGCACCCAGCAGGAAGTCCATCGCGCATCAGGCAATTCGAGCGCAAAGCGCGGTCGCGACCCTGTAGCGCACCACATTGCCGATCCGTCCCCCCCCTTCGCCAGATCGGATATCGGTCGTAGCTGAAGGCTCCAATCCTGCCGGAGGATGTCCCGCAAGAAACCACTACCGCCCGACGTCATCGCCTGTTGCTCCGTTCATATGCCCGCCAAATATTCTGAAGCGCGATTGTCCTATATTTTGCAGCTTGGACGCTGCAAATACCGGGCCCCACCCTTAGGACACCCCCTCGCTCATTTCCGGCTTTTCCGTATAATGCGTAGCCTTTACGGTCAGCGGCTTGCGAGTCATTGGCAGTTTTCAGGATATTTGGAGTCGAGTTTGCACACCCCCAAGATCGGTATATTAGTCGCCGGAATGCATCGCAGCGGTACGTCGGCTGTCGCCAGGCTGCTCAACATCCTCGGCGCGGCCGTCCCCGGCAACCTGATGCCGCCCCATGCCGAAATCAACGCCAAAGGCTTCTGGGAATCGTTCGACATCGCCTCTCTCAACGACGAGTTGCTGAACAGCCACCGCTCCCGCTGGGACGACGTGCTTCCCATCCCACTCGACGACACCTCGCAGGCAGATTGGCAGAAGTTCGAAGGCGCGGCCACCGAGCTACTCGACCGGGATTTTTCGAACGCGGGCATGTTCGTACTCAAGGACCCGCGCATCTGCCGTCTGCTGCCCTACTGGATACGCCTGTTCGAGCGCATCTCGATCGAGCCACGCGTCGTCATCCCGATCCGCCATCCGCTGGAGATCGCTGCATCGCTCATGCGGCGCGACCAGTTTTCCGAGGAAAAATCGCTGTACCTGTGGCTGCGTCATATCGTGGACACCGAACGCGCCACCCGCAACGTGCCACGCGCCTTCGTGCTCTATGACGACCTGCTCGACGACTGGCGCGGGGCCGTTGGACGCATCGCCGACGAGCTGAGGATCAGCTGGCCGCTATCGCCAGATGCGGTCGCAAAGGAAGCAGATGCCTTCCTGGATGCGCAACTGCGCCACCATCGGCGCGAACTCGAGCAGCTGGAAGATACCGGCACGATCGCAAGATGGACCAAGGAGCTTTATCTGGCATTGCAGCGCGGCGACAAGGACATTTCCATGCTCATCGACAAGATCGATGCCGATATCACCCCGTCCGAGACGATGCTGGCGCCGATACTCCAGGATGCCTTCAGGCAACTCAAACAGGCAGAACTTTCATTGAGCGCAACCAAATCCTGGGGCAGCGAACTCGATGCCGAATTGAAGATCGCACAGCAGGAATTCAATCGGCTGAACCATGAGTTCGATGAGAAATCCCGGCACGTCGGCCTGCTTCTGGAAGAAACCGCGCAACTCAAGAGTTCGCTCTCGGGCAC
>JBQGEN010000336.1:0-2607 GCA_052039615.1 Sideroxyarcus sp.
GAAGCGATTTGCGAAGCGCTTGCAAGACAGGTGCGATCGCTGGCCGAAGCGGGGAATGAGGGCAAGGCGGCAAACGAACGGCCGCCGCATTACTAGAACGCCGCGCCTCCATCCAAAGTCAGCATCCTCATTGAGGAGGAAATTCTCAGCTAATCGACACGACCCCTTTGCACTGAGGGTAATTGCTGCAGCCCCAGAACATGTTCCCGGCATTGGCACCTTGCTTGGCAGTTCGCTTAACCATGTGTGCCCCACACTTCGGGCAGTTGGGGTTAGCAGCATCTATTGGCGCGGAATGAGTTGATGCCTGCGTCGTGGCGAGAGATGGTTTGATTGTCTTGATGATAGTCGTCAACTCAGCGCCATCAACCAAATCAATATTTCTTCCCTCTGCGAAGGTCTTTGCTTCGTCCGTAAAAACGCCCGATGTAACCACAAAGCCGCCAGCGGCGCCTGATGCGGCCATAACGCCATACAGCTCACGAATGGTTGTAACGCCAACCTTGAATGCTTTCCACTGCTTGCACTGAACGAAGTATTTTTCGCCATCTTTTTTCAGTACCAGATCAACTCCGCCATCCGCCCCGCCTCCGCCTGTTTCTGCCACTGAATAGCCGCCGCGCCGGAACGCCTCCCCCACCAACATCTCGAACTCCTGCCAAGACATACCGTTCAGCGCAGAGACTGATCCGCTCACACTGACATCGGCAAGAAGCCTCTCGCGCTTGCTTCGTTTCCACGCAGAAAGCAAAGCTCCAATAATGCAAACCAGCGGCACAATGTATTGCCCAGCCGAAGCAAGTCCCCTGAACACGCTTTGCGTAAGCGCGGTGCCCAATTGACCGGCTTGCGCCGGCTCCAGCGGAGCTGTAGCCACATGATGAAGCCAGAGATATGAGATCACCGCCAGCACCACACCGCCCCACCAAGGCAGCAGTGCCACGAGATCAACCCCTTCCTCAAATGCACTTTGTTTCTTACGCCTAGCCATGAGTCTCTCCTTTCTATGCTCGTCAAGACAATTTGAGTTGCCTGAAATGTGCTCTAGTCAGCGGTGCCTTGATACAAATATCGTTGAAACCCCGTGAACAAACCGCGGATCGCGCCGATGTCGCCGCCGAGATCGGCGACTGCATCCGGGATGGAGTCGTGATATTTCAGCCGCAATAGCTTGGTCAGCTTCTCCTGCTCCAATTCTTCCACGCCCTCGTGCACGTAGTGCGCCAGCACAAAGCCAAGAAAAGCCTGCTGCCTGTCGCTGAAATGATCGTGAATTTCCTTGTGTGCCGATGCGGCGCGCTCCTTGCGCGTGATCGGCTGCACGGCAAACGCCACATGCGCCAGCACGTCGAACAGGTCGCTGTTCTCGGCATCGATGATCTTCTGCATCTCGCCCAGCTGCTCCTTGCCGAAGCCTTTTTCCGCCAAGCCTTCCAGCAGTTTCTTGCGCGTGTCCGGCAGGCTCCACAGCGCGCGCAGCTCGTCCTCGTCCTTGAAAAACTCCGGCAACTGCCCGAACAGCAGCGTCAGGAACTCCGCCGCCGAGATCGGCTTGCTGTCCGGCCCCCAGAAGGTTGTCACCGAAATGTGCTGAATGGTGCGCTCCTTGCCGTCGCGCAGCTTCACGCGCACTTTTTTCTTCGCCTCGTATTCGGCCTGCGGCTGCTTCGCATCGGGCTGCGGCCTCGGCGCTATGGGCGGAAAAACCCCGTCGCCGTCCGCTTCGGCCGGCTCGCCGTCCCACTCCGGATCGTTGAATAGCTTGTGCGCCTTCACGAAATCGTAAATGGTGAAGTAGTCCTTGCCGTCGTACAGCCGCGTGCCGCGCCCGATGATCTGCTTGAACTCGATCATCGAATTGATGGGCCGCATCAGCACGATGTTGCGCACGTTGCGCGCATCCACGCCGGTGGAAAGTTTCTGCGAAGTGGTGAGGATGGTCGGGATGCTCTTCTCGTTGTCCTGGAAATCGCGCAGGTACTGTTCGCCCATCTCGCCGTCGTTCGCCGTCACCCGCACGCAATACAGCGGATCGGTGCTGACCGTCTTTATCTGGTTGATCAGGTCGCGCACCAGCAGCGCATGCGCCTGGTTGGCGCAGAACACCAGCGTCTTCTCGCGCTGGTCGATCGCCTCCATGAACAGCTGCACGCGGTATTTTTCGCGCTCGACGATCTCGATGCTGCGGTTGAAATCCTTTTCCTCGTACAGCCTGCCCGCCTCGATCTCGCCTTCGACCAGATTGTCGTCCGAGGTGTAGCGATACTCGTCCAGCGTGGTGGCGTACTGCTTCACGCGGAACGGCGTGAGGAAGCCGTCGTTGATGCCCTCCTTCAGCGAATACACATACACCGGCTCGCCGAAATAGGCGTAGGTGTCGGCGTTGTCGCGGCGCTTGGGCGTGGCGGTCAGACCGAGCTGCACCGCAGGCGCGAAATATTCAAGGATGCCGCGCCAGGTGCTTTCGTCGTTCGCCCCGCCGCGATGGCATTCGTCGATGACGATGAAATCGAAGAAGTCGGGCGGGTATTCGCCGAAATAGAATGCCCGCTCAGACTGAGCAACACTCCCTCCCCCTTGCAGGGGGAGGGTTGGGGAGGGGGTTGA
>JBQGEN010000337.1:0-5006 GCA_052039615.1 Sideroxyarcus sp.
GGTGGCCAGCAGGGCGCGGGCTTCGGCTTCGTTGTTGCAGCCGCTGTGCGCGCTGCGTTGCGAGAGTTCGTGGCGGCTACCATCCGGTTCCAGCAGGAGGGCTCCGAGGCCGATATGGCCGGGGTTAGGGCGGGCGCAGCCATCGCACCAAGCTTGCCAGAAATGCTCTTCGTTCATGCCCACATGGAAATAATCAATCAGGGACAGACCACGGTTTTGTATTGTTACGCCCAAGCCCGCGTAAACAATTCATCCATCGCAGCAGTGATACGGTCGCCTTCTTGTTCAAGGGTGGCAATCTTTTCGCCCAGTTGATCCGTTGCGACGGAGACAATTTCCAGCGGGTGCAGCACCACTTCGATTCCTTCGACCGTGAAAGCAGGATTCAACGGCGCCCCTGCAAGTGATGCCGCATTATCGAGATGGCTGCGCCGCACCAGGGGAATGACGACCCGGCGACGGTAACTATCGAACAGGGATGATTGGGCGATAACGACATAGGGAATGGATTCCCTTTGTTTGCCGGTATTCCGGTGAACGTCGAATTGCGCCATTACAGCGTGGAGTGTTGGTCGGCAAACGAGCCGTGGCGCTCGTTGAAGGAATTCCAGGTTTTCGCGGCCACTTCTGCGCGCTTAAGCGGTTGATCTGCCGATTTACCACAGCGCTCGGCGAGGAAGTCGACGAATTCAAAGACCTCTGCCTGCTTCTCGCGCGGAAGCGCTTCCAGCTTGCTGATCAGTTCGGCGTATCCCATCACACACCCCGCATGAATTGAATGTTGCGCGAAGTATAACCCGATGAGATTGGGCATACCATCACCCCGCCCGCATGAGTAAAAGGCAGCAGAGTCAATTTCGTTTCAGCCAATTTTTTCTATAACGCAATTCAACTCCGGCATCCTCAGCGCAATCGGGGACAGATCACGATTTCTCGCCTCCCTTCCCCCCTATTCCCTCGCCCACCCTCTGATCGCCTTCACTTCCGCCGTCCCCAGCCCCAGCGACTCCAGAAACTTCCTGTGCGCTTCCGGCGCCTGCGCTTCGAACACGGCATGCCAGCGTTTCATGTCTTCTTCCGAGAATCCGGCGCTGCGCATCAGCGCGACCCAGGCGTCCTTGTCTTTGACTTTGCCGGGCAATTCCAGTGTGGCGTGGGCGAGCAGGCGCGCGAGGGTGATCTGCTGTTCGCGCAGGACGTTGATCTCGCGGTCGAGGTCGAGCAGGCGGTCTTCGAGCAGCTGCATCGAGGACCCCGGTTTGTTCGCCAGCAGCGACTGGATGGCCGGGATGGAGAGTCCGGCCTCACGGTAGGCGCGGATGGTGCGCAAGCGCTCGATCTGTTCCGGCCCGTACAGGCGATAGCCATTGGTATCGCGCCGGGCCGGGGTAAGCAGGCCGAGTGATTCGTAGTGCAGCAGTGCCGCGCGGGACAACCCCGCACGGCGGGCGAGTTCTCTGATCTTGAGTGGGTTCATGGCAAGGGGTTCAGGTCTGGCGGCATGAAGGTCTTTCTGGCGGTTTCCGAATTGAGGCGTTCGTTGCTGTAATGGTGCGCAAGGAGGCCAAGCGCATCTTTCACCAGTTGCGGATTTTCTTCAAGGAAGTCGCCCCATGTCTTGTTCCTGTCTGCTGCACCTCCGTGCGCCATGAGGCACATAAGGGCCTCGGATAATGTGCGATTGTATTTTCCGGGCGCGCCCAGATGATTGGCAAACCGTTCGATGCCGTCGCAGGTGCGCTGTATGGCTTCCGGCACGGGATAGCGCTGCAGGTGGATCCAGCCGATGCGGATGTGGCCCAGATGGTTGAATGCGGAAGGCGGGGCGGAACAGTCGTTGAAGGCGGCGAAGAAGGCGTCGTCGGAAGTGAGGTCGCGTGTGTTCATGATGGCTCCTGGTTGAAAAACCGAAGCCTGGGGGTGTCGGTGATAGACAGGTCAAGCGCGGCGCTTGAATCGAGCCAATATCAAAGAACCAATGGAGTCAGACCCTTTTCATCCAGATAGAAACACCGAGATGAGATGGCGAGATGAGATGGGGACGGAGCCCAATGAAATTTTTCCGGTTTCCCACAATTTCCGTGGATGCCTCTGTGGGCGAGTTGTGGGTAACTCGATGAACGCCCATTGAAACAGGATGCTGGCGTGCCTGACCACTTTTCGTTCAACCTGCTACGCGGCCCCACCGCGTGCAATCTGAATAATTGGGAGACTACGGTTTCTCCGACCCATGGCCCCTATCCTGCCATTTCCAAAACCTGTTGACCTGTCTACCTCCGTCACCTTTAGCCCCGCGGCGGTTTGGTTATGTTTTGGGGGAGAGGCGAAAAAGGTATAGACCGAATGGCATATTGTTGGGGGTCTTGTTAATAGGTAGTGTGCGCCCTTGATTTTGGAATCTGGTCTTCGATTCGGTGAACTTACAACCGCCGGTCAATGCTTCGGGCCAAATGATCCTGGTGCGCGCCAGCCTGCGTGCAGCGCGGGGCAATGGAGGGGCTTTGGCAGATTCGGGACGGCAACTGCGGTTGTGCCCGCTATGCCGGGATATTGACGAGATGGTATAGATGAAAAACGATCCGCTCAAAATCGCGATAATCGGCGCCGGTCCCGGCGGCCTGTCGGCGGCCATGCGCGCAGCCGAGCTCGGCGTGTCACACGTATTGCTGGAGGGGTCGCCCAATCTGGCGAACACGATCCAGCGTTTTCAAAAAGGGAAACTGGTGATGGCGGAGCCATCCCGGCTGCCCTTGCGCAGCACGCTTCCGTTTGAGGCGGGTGCGCGCGAACATATCCTGCAACGGTGGCGCGATGAGGTTGCCGCCAGAGGGGTGAGTTGCCGCACGGGCGGGGCTGTCACGGGCATTTCGGGGCAGCGCGGCGATTTCAGCGTCACCTTGGCGCAGGGCGAAGCGGTAAGGGCGGAGTGCGTGGTGCTTGCCATCGGCGTGCAGGGCAATATTCGCAAGCTGGATGTGCCGGGCGATAACTTGCCCGGCGTTCAATACCATCTGGACGATCCGGATGAATTCAGCAATGAAACCATCGTTGTCGTGGGGGCGGGCGATGCGGGTATCGAGAACGCGTTGGCCCTGTCCAGAAAGAACCGCGTCATCGTTGTCAACCGGCAGGAAGAGTTCTCCAGTTGCAGGGATGCCAACTTCGAGCTGTTGATGGCGGCGGTTTCCGATGGCAGGATCGAAACGCGCGTCAGCACCTGGACCGAGCAGGTGCAGGCGCAAACCACGGGGCGCTACCCGCTGCTGTTGGTCGCACAGACGCCCCAAGGCCAGGAAAGGATCGAATGCCATCGCATCATCGCCCGCCTGGGGGCGGTTCCGCCGCGCAAGCTGCTGGAGAGTTTTGGCATTCGTTTCCATAATGCCGACATGAGCGCGTCGCCGCGGCTCAGCGAACGGTACGAATCGAACATCCCCGGCCTGTACATCGTCGGCGCGCTGGCGGGCTATCCCTTGATCAAACAGGCGATCAACCAGGGATACGAAGCAGTTGAATATATCCTGGGGCGCGAGGTCGAGCCTGCGGATGAAAGCATGCTGCGGGAAAAATTCGCCCGTGTGCGCAGGGTCGCGTCGGTGAACGAGGGCATTGCGCTGATCCAGGAAAACGCCCCCCTGTTCGAGCAGCTGAACTCGCTCCAACTGCGTGAGCTGGTGCAGAACAGTCTGGTGCGCGATTTTGCGCCGGGCGAGGTGGTTTTCAGACGCAACGATTACAGCAACAGCTTTTACTCCATCCTCGCCGGCTCGGTGAACATCGAGACGGAAAACAAGGATGGCGGCCTGGCGAACTTCAATCTGCCCACCGGGCATTTCTTCGGCGAAATGGGCTTGCTGTCCGGCCGCCGCCGCTCCGGCACCGTCATCGCGGGCGACGACTGTGTCTTGCTGGAAACACCGCGCCGTTACATGCTCAACCTGCTGAACGCGGCGCAAAGCATGCGCCGCAGGCTGGATGAAGTCGCGCTGAAACGCGTCGTGCAGACGTACCTGGATGCCGGGCTGTTGGACAGCGAGCTGGATTACCTGGTGCAGGAGGCCAAACTCAAGTGCTACTGCGTTGGCGATGTGTTGTTTCGCGAAGGCGACGAAGCTGACGGCCTGTACATGATACGCCGTGGCTCGGTGACGGTTTCCCGCATGAACTCGGGAAAAGAGATCGTCCTGGCCTACGTGTCTGCGGGAAATTACGTGGGCGAGATGGCGCTGGTCTCGAACAGCCCGCGTTCCGCCACCGTCAGGGCCGCGTCGCCCACCGAGGCGGTGTTGCTGGAAGCCGAGCGGGTGAGGTCCGTGCTTGAGCGCAACTCGTCCATCCGGGGCAAGGTGGACAGTCGCTATCTCGAACATGTGCGCTCCGACGAAACGGCTCCCCGTCTCGAACACAGCGGCATGGTGAAGTTCCTGCTCGACCAAGGCGTAGGCGAAGCGACCGATGTGTTGCTGATCGACTATGCGCGCTGCATCCGCTGCAACAGCTGCGAGACCGCCTGCGCCACCGTGCATGGCGGCACCTCGCGCCTGAACCGCGACGCGGGCGCAACATACGAATACATTCATCTGCCCGCCTCCTGCCGCCACTGCGAACACCCGCATTGCATGAAGGATTGTCCGCCCGATGCCATCCACCGTTCGGTCAACGGCGAAGTGTTCATCGGCGACAGCTGCGTCGGCTGCGGCAACTGCCAGCGCAACTGCCCCTACGAGGTCATCCAGATGGCATCCACGGCGGAATATTCGCCGCGCAAATGGTGGCAGGTGTTGCTCGGGCAAGCCTCCGTTCAAACGGGCAAGGCGGACGAACAGAAAAAGGCGGTGAAGTGCGACATGTGCAACGAGATCATCGAAGGCCCGGCCTGCGTCCGGCGCTGCCCGACGGGTGCGGCGATGCGCGCCAGCCCGGAAGGCTTGCTGGCCTTCATGAAAGGCTCGTGAGCGGAATTCGGAATTGAGGTGATAAATGTACTTGGTGCGACGCCCCGACGT
>JBQGEN010000338.1:0-3378 GCA_052039615.1 Sideroxyarcus sp.
TCTCGACCGGGTGAATTGCGAACAGGTGTTTTTTCTCGGGGTCGGCACCGGTCGCGAGATCGAGTACCTCCTGAGCTTTCGCAAGCTGAACACGGTATTCTGTTCCGACCTGTCATATACCTCGTTGCGCATGATCCCCACTCGGCTGGCCACCTATGATCTCAAGATCGGGCTGTTCACATCGGACCTGCAACGCTGCCCGGTCGAAAGCAGGAATATCCCGATAGTCATCGTGAACGCGCTGCATCACACCCAGGACATGCATGCCGTCATCGAATCATTGCTTGCCCAACAATATGACAACCTGTTTCTGGTGGAGCCGACGGACAATTTCCTCATCCGTCTCCTGGCAAGGTATGGAATCGCACAGCGGCAGGAGTATTCGGGAGTGCTCCCCGGACGTCTGGAATTGCCACGGCTGAAGGAGATGTGCCGAAAACATCGTTACCGGTTAGCGCTCAGGACTCATTGGGCGTTCCCGCGCGATTACTACAGGAAAATATTCGGGAGCTCCATGCGCTTCCAGAAAGTGTTCTTCCCGCTGCTGAACGGAATTTCCGCATTGACCGACATCGTGAAGTTCGGGAATTTCTCTATCGTCCACATTCACAAGCCGGATGCCGGGCATGCCGCCGGCGCGAACCGGCCGGGCTGATATCCGATGCCGATAATGCTGTCGACTCTTGCACGCAAAGCCCGGAATTTCGCGCGCCGCCCCCGCTTCGAGCAAGCCTGGTTCGTCCCCGCGTGGCTGCTGCTGGGTACCTGCCGTTTCGTCATCCTGTTCGTCCCTTTCCGGAAACTGGCCCCGCATCTGGGGCGACACGCGGGCGTCGCCCCGTGGGTGCCGCTGGCCGCACCGGCTGCCGAGGCCAGGGCCTTGGCCATTTCGCGAGTGATACAGATGGCAGCCAACTATACGCCGTGGACCTCGAACTGTTTTCCGCAGGCGGTGGCCGCCCGGATATTGCTCGGGCTCTACGGCATCCCCTACAGCATCTTCTTCGGCGTCAATCTCGATGCGGCCGATACGACGCTGCAGGCCCACGCTTGGGTGGCCTGCGGACGCGTGAGAGTCACGGGAGGAGAGAGCTTCGGTCGATTCGCCGTGGTGGGCTGCTTTGTCTCATCAGGCCGCTATGGCCTGCGGCCAAATACAATTATCTAGCTCATCGGCAAATCAGGGGGCATTACGTCTGGAATGTACTAAGAGGCTCCCAACCCCGCAGCAGGATTGGACTGGATGCGCATGTCGTTGGACTGGCTGATCAGGATTACCGAGATACGCGGCAGCCTACAGCGGCGGGAAAATGGCCGTATCGAAGCGTCAATTGGTGTCATGAGTGAATGTGGATACAAACTCGAAGTAACGGGCGAATCCGCAAGAACACCCCATCCATGCATTAGGCTCCGAAACCACGCAAGGCGAGGTTCCAACAGCTATAATTCGAACGGCTAACTTAATAAGACGGCACGCCAACATCAAATCTGGATCGTAACTTTCCAGTACCCCAGTTTGTTTGCATCGGCGAGCCAAAAAATAAGGGCTGGCGCATAAAGCGCCAGCCCTTTTCATTTGCCGCTGTGTCCGCTTCCGATCAGCGGACTAACTGATCAATTTCAATCTTGATGCCCTTGCTTCCCAATGTCAGCGGCTTGCTCGTGCCCACCAGGTCGCCCGGCTGCGGCATGGCATTGCCGGATTTGGATATCCGCGCCACCACGACCACACGGTCGAAGTTGGACATCTTCATTTCCGGCGACATCGCCATGCTGTCATCCAATGCAAATTGCATCGGCAGATCCCTGACCTGTTTTCGCAGGATCGCCAGCGGCATCTTGGGTCCTTCTGCGGCGCGTGCCAGCACAAACAGCGTGTCGTCCGGGTCCACCATGCCCTTGAGCGCATCGCTCAGCGTCACGCTTCCGGTGATGCGTTCCTTGCCGGCCGCTTGCGCCTTGGGTGCCGGCTCGTTGATCCGCTCCAGCGCGGCCTTGCCGCCCTTGCTCTGAGCCAGCAACTGGCGCGCCTGGTGCACGCCTTCCTTGATCATCTGGGCATCCGGATTGTCCGCCGGGACCAGCGTAAGCAGTTTTTCCCAGTGGCGGACGGCCGCAGCATAATCGCCGCGCTCCATCGCCGCCGTGCCCAACAGCGCCAGGGTTTTGGCATTGTTCGGATCGAGCTTGATGGCACGCTCCAGCAGCCTGGTCGGCGCCCCCGTCAGCGTGTTGTGCGTCATCGCCAGCGCGTCGGCATAGTCTGCCCATATCCAGGCTTCATCCGGAACGATCTTGGTCAGGCTTTCGTAGGTCTTGGAGGCGTCGGCAAAACGGCCCAGATCGGAATAGGCGCGCGCCAGCATGAGCAGCGCTTCCGGGTCGGCTGGACTCTGTGCGACCTTTTCCTCCAGGGACTGCAGCGCGGCCGCGCCGCCCATGCCGCCGCCCATGCCGCCGCCCATGCCGCCGCCATGTGCGACTTGCGGCTGGAAGGCATCCAGGTCTCCGAGCTGCAGATACAGGCCGATCGAAGCCAGCGGCAGCAGCAACACGAGGACGACGGTCATGACCTTCAGCGGATGGCGCTGGGTCGGAGCTTGCCGCTCTGCCAGTTGCACTTCCTCCAGAACCCTCGCCTGCAGTTCGCGCGTACCCTGCTCATGCAACTCCGGCGTGAGCAGGCCGTTGCGCAGATCGGCATCCATCTCGGCGATCTGGTCGCGATATATCTCCAGATTCGCGGCATCGCGCGCCACGGCATTGTTTCTCGACGTGCCGCGCCACAGCGGCACTCCCACGAACAGCGCGGCCACTACCAGCAGCAGCGCGCAGATGATCCAGAAGGCTGTCATTGAATGTCTTTATCGTTGTTAAGTAGGGCGGCCGCACGCTTTTGCGCTTCATCGCTGAGCCGTGTCTCGGGTACGGTCTGGTGTCGCTTGCGCAACTGGAAAAACAGTACGGCGACACCCACCAGAAGCATGACGAATGGCGCGATCCACAAGGGGATGGTCTCTTTATCGACAGGCGGGTCGAACAGAACGGATTTGCCGAAACGCTCGACCAGAATGTCCTTGATTTCCTGATCGGTCGCGCCCGCCTGCATCTTTTCGCGCATGATCTGGCGCACATCGTTGGACCAGTCGGAACGCGAGCTGGCGACGGTTTCGCTCTGGCAAACGAGGCAGCGCACTTGTTCCGCGAGGTTGATCATGCGGCGTTCCAACACCGGATCGTCGGCCAGATCCTTGGCTTCACCGGCATATGCAGATGAAGACAGCAGCAACATCAGGGCAAGCAGGAGATGTCTCATTGTTTTTTCAGCTCCGCGATAAGTGGCAGGATGCGTTCGCGCAGATTTTGCGGTGTCACCGC
>JBQGEN010000339.1:0-2230 GCA_052039615.1 Sideroxyarcus sp.
GGTGTTCTTCGTGCTGCTGGTGCTGGTCGCGGTGCTGATGAGCATCGCGCGTCCGTTGGCCGCGGGGCAATTCGTGTTCGTGGCCATCGCATTCGGTTGTCTGACCTATGCCTTCATCGCCAACGACTTTTCCGTGCTGTACGTCGCGCAGCACTCCAACTCGCAATTGCCGGTGGCTTATCGCGTAGCGGCAGTATGGGGCGGACACGAAGGATCGTTGCTGCTGTGGGCGTTCATCCTGACGATGTGGACGGTCGCAGTGGCGCTGTTCAGCAAACATCTGCCGGAAGAGATGGTGGCGCGCGTCATCGGCGTGATGGGGTTGGTCTCGGTCGGCTTCCTGTTGTTCATGCTGTTCACCTCCAATCCCTTTGACCGCCTGCTGCCGGCGGCGATGGACGGGCGCGATCTGAACCCGTTGCTGCAGGACCCCGGTCTGGTCATCCACCCGCCCATGCTGTACATGGGTTACGTCGGCTTCTCTGTGGCCTTCGCCTTCGCGCTTTCGGCCCTGCTGGGCGGCAAGCTGGATGCGACCTGGGCGCGCTGGTCGCGCCCGTGGACGACGGTGGCGTGGGTGTTCATGACCATCGGTATCGCGCTCGGCAGCTGGTGGGCATATTACGAGCTGGGTTGGGGCGGCTGGTGGTTCTGGGATCCGGTGGAGAACGCCTCGTTCATGCCTTGGCTGGTCGGCACGGCGTTGATGCACTCGCTAGCGGTCACGGAAAAACGCGGCGCATTCAAGAGCTGGACGGTGCTGCTCGCCATCGCCGCATTCTCGCTGTCGCTGTTGGGAACGTTCCTCGTCCGCTCCGGCGTGCTGACCTCGGTGCATGCCTTTGCCACCGATCCCAAGCGCGGCATCTTCATTCTGTCCTTCTTGGTGGTGGTGATCGGTGCATCGCTGCTGCTGTTTGCGTGGCGTGCACCCAAGGTGGGCCTGGGCGGCAAGTTCGAGCTGGTTTCGCGCGAATCCATGCTGCTCACCAACAACGTGTTGCTGTCGGTCGCTTCCGCGTCGGTGTTCCTGGGCACGCTGTATCCGCTGTTCATGGATGCCCTCGGCTTCGGCAAACTCTCCGTGGGCCCGCCTTACTTCCACACCGTGTTCGTGCCGCTGATGGTGCCCATGGTGATGATGATGGGACTGGGACCGATCGCGCGCTGGAAGCAGGCGAGCCTGCCCGACATCTGGCAGCGCGTGCGCTGGGCGCTGGCGGCCAGTGTGATCGTGGCGCTGGTGTTGCCGCTGGCGCTGGGACTGTGGACACCGCTGATCGCGCTCGGTATGTGGCTGGCCGCCTGGCTGATATTCACCGCGGTGCTCGATCTGCGCAAACGCGTGGCCGGATCAGGCAGCCTGTGGCAGCGCATGAAGCAGCCTTCGCTCAGTTACTACGGCATGCAATTCGCGCATCTCGGCGTGGCGGTATTCATCATAGGTGTGACCATGGTGAAAGGGTATGAGACCGAACGCGATGTGCGCATGGAAGTGGGCGATACGCTGGAGGCGGGTGGCTACGTATTCCGCTTCGACGGTGTGCGCGAAAAGGAAGGTCCCAACTACGTCGCGGCGGAAGGCCGCGTGAGTGTCAGCAAGAACGGCAAGCAGGTAACGGAGTTGTTTCCGGAGAAGCGCCAGTACAATGCGTCCGGCATGCCGATGACCGAGGCGGCGATCGAGACCGGCGTGCTGCGCGACCTGTATGTGTCGCTGGGCGAGCCGATCCCGGACAGCGAAGGCGCATGGGCGGTGCGCGTGTATATCAAGCCCTTTGTGGACTGGGTATGGGCGGGCTGCCTGCTGATGGCGCTGGGCGGCATCTTGGCGATCAGCGACCGGCGTTACCGCATCCACGCGCGCAAGAACAAACCGGTTGTTGTTGGCGGCGTACAACCATTGCAGGAGAAAGCAGCATGAACCGTTTTATTTGGCCGCTGGTGATCTTTCTGGTGCTGGCGGGATTCCTGTTCGTCGGGCTTCGGCTGGATCCGCGTGAAGTGCCATCGCCGTTGATCGGCAAACCCGCGCCGGCTTTTACCCTGCCGCAATTGCACTCACCGGAGAAGTCATTTTCTTCGCAGGACATGAAGGGGCAGGTCTGGATGTTGAACGTATGGGCATCCTGGTGTGGAGCGTGCAAGGACGAACATCCGATTCTGATGGACTTGGCGCAGCAGAACATCGTTCCTATTTATGGCCTGGATTACAAGGACAAGCGCGAAG
>JBQGEN010000340.1:0-1993 GCA_052039615.1 Sideroxyarcus sp.
TATGCCGAAGGCTGGAACTTCGGCCCCAACGACGAGGATGCGAAGCCGGTGCAGTGGATCGTCGAACAGCTCACCCGGCAGTGGGGCGCGGGCGCGAGCTGGCAACTCGACGCGGGCGACCATCCGCACGAAGCGCACTACCTCAAGCTGGATTGCTCCAAGGCGAAAATGCGCCTGGACTGGCATCCGCGCTGGCATCTGGCGCATACGCTGGAGCAGATCGTCGCCTGGCAGCGCGCCTGGTTGGCGCAGCAGGACATGCGCAGCTTCACCCTGGAACAGATAGAACAATACGCACAGTGAAAGAGAACCATGAGCACTAAAGAACAGCTTCGCGCCCAGATCGCCGACCTCGTCAAACAATATGCCGACCTGGCTTACGCGCCCAGCGCCTTCGAGCCGGGCAAGAAGGCGGTGCCGCCTTCCGGCAAGGTACTGGGTGCCGCCGAACTGCAGAACATGGTGGAAGCCTCGCTCGACGGCTGGCTCACCACCGGGCGCTTCAACGAGGCATTCGAAAAACGCTTTGCGGAATTCGTCGGCGTTCCCTATGCACTGACCACCACCTCCGGTTCTTCGGCCAATCTGCTGGCCTTTACCGCACTCACCTCGCACAAGCTGGGTGCGCGCGCCTTGCGGCCGGGCGACGAGGTCATCACCGTCGCGGCTGGCTTCCCCACCACGGTGAACCCGATGCTGCAGAACGGCATGGTGCCCGTGTTCGTGGACGTGGACATCCCCACCTACAACATCGATCCCGGAAAAATCGAGGCTGCCGTCACGCCAAAGACCAGAGCCATCATGGTGGCGCACACGCTGGGCAATCCGTTCGATCTGGATGCCGTCATGGCGCTGGCAAAGAAACACGACCTGTGGGTCATCGAGGATTGCTGCGACGCGCTCGGCGCACGCTACAAAGGCCGCCATGTCGGCACCTTCGGCCATATCGCCACCTGCAGCTTCTATCCGGCGCACCACATCACCATGGGCGAGGGCGGCATGATCTTCACCAAGGACCGCGACCTGCGCTCCATCATCGAATCGTTCCGCGACTGGGGACGCGACTGCTACTGCGGTCCGGGCTGTGATAACACCTGTGGCAAGCGCTTCGGCCAGCAACTCGGTACGCTGCCCGAGGGCTACGACCACAAGTACACCTATTCGCACCTGGGTTACAACCTCAAGATCACCGACATGCAGGCGGCCTGCGCGCTGGCGCAGATGGACCGCTTGCCGGAGTTCGTCGCAGCGCGCAAACGCAATTTCGCCTTCCTCAAGGAGCGCCTGCAATCCTGCGCAGAGTTCCTGATCCTGCCCGAGGCCACCGCAGGCAGCGAGCCTTCATGGTTCGGCTTCCCGATCACGCTGCGCGAAGCGGCAAACGTGAATCGCGTCGAGCTGCTGAAATATCTGGACCAGTACAAGATCGGCACGCGCCTGCTGTTCGCCGGCAACCTCACGCGCCAGCCGTATTTCCAGGGCCGCAGCTACCGCGTCAGTGGCGAACTGGCCAATACCGACAGGATCATGAACGACACTTTGTGGATCGGCGTGTATCCCGGCTTGAGCGAAGAGATGCTGGATTTCGTGGCCGGGAAGATCGAAACGTTCTTTGGCGTGAATTTCTGAGACAACGCAAATACGGGGACACGCTGTGAAGGCTTCCGACGCACTCGCCAAATTCCTGATCGCGAATCAGGTGCATACCTGCTTCGAGCTCGTGGGCGGCATGATCACCCACATGCTCGACAGCCTTGCCGAGTCGAAGCAGTTCAACATCGTCTCCATGCACCATGAGCAATCTGCGGCCTTCGCTGCGGAAGGCGTGGCCAGGCACACCAGGGGCAAGACCATCGCGGTCGCCATGGGCACCAGCGGTCCGGGTGCGACCAACCTGATCACCGGCATCGGCAGCTGCTGGTTCGATTCCGTGCCCTGCCTGTTCATCACCGGGCAGGTCAACACGCGCGAGCTCAAGGGCGAGCGGGCGATC
>JBQGEN010000341.1:0-20198 GCA_052039615.1 Sideroxyarcus sp.
TTCGACGCGGCCAGCGCGAGCAAGCTGTACCTGAAGATCGAACGCAAACAGTTCTACGCCCTGTTCGGCGACTACGACACCGGGCTGACCGTCACCGAGTTCTCGCGCTACAGCCGCACCGTCAACGGCGTGAAATCGGAATACAAGGGCGAAAGATACGGCTACAACGCTTTTGCCACGACGACCTCGCAGGCCTACGTCAAGGACGAGATCCCGGGCGACGGCACTTCCGGCCTGTACCGCCTGACGCGCAAGAACATCGTGGCGAACTCGGACAAGATCCGCATCGAGACGCGCGACCGCTTCCAGTCGCAGATCATCGTCTCCAGCAAGACGCTGATGCGCTACCTCGATTACGACATCGATTACATCAACGGCACGGTGTTCTTCAAGCAGCCGGTCAATGTCCGCGACGCCGCCTTCAATCCGGTATACATCATCGCCGAATACGAATCCGGCGACCCGCGCGACAACAATCTCACCGCGGGCGGACGCGCCAGCTTCAAGCCCGCCGACGGCATGGAGGTCGGCACCACGCTGGTCAGTGACGGCACCCAGGGAGCGAGCGGCAAGCTGGGTGGCCTCGATGCCACCTGGCAGCTGGACGACAAGACCAAGGTCCAGGCTGAACTCGCGCAGAGCAAGCGCGACCTGGGCGGACTCAAGCTGGATGCCAGCGCCTGGAAGGCCGAGCTCAACCGCCACGAAGACGACCTCGACACCAGATTCTACGTGCGCGAGCAGGCGGGGGGCTTCGGTCTCGGCCAGCAGGCGAACAGCGAGACTGGCACGCGCAAGATCGGCGGCGAAGCAAGGGTCAGGATATCCGATACGGAGCAGGGGCAGATCCAGGCTTACCGCCAGGAGAATCTGGGCATCGCCCCCAGCCAGCGCAACGTGCTGGACGGGCGCGTCAACCGCAGTGCAGGCGACTTGACCGCATATTACGGCGGGCGCTACGCCGGCGATACCGACAGCCTGGGTACCAGCCGCAACAGCAAGCAGGTGCTGGCGGGTGCGGGCTACACGTTCGACGAACGACTCACCTTGCGTGCCGGCACCGAAACCGGCGTGGGCAAGACGTCGAACACGGATTTTCTGGACCGCTACACGCTCGGCGCGGATTACAAACTGACGGAACAGAGCAAACTCTTCATGGAACAGGAGCTCGCGCGCGGTGAACAGATCTCCACCAGCATGACGCGCGCCGGTGTGAGCACGCAACCGTGGACCGGGGCGGCGCTGGCAGCCTCGCTCGGCAACCAGTCTTCGCTCGACAGCGGGCGCCTGTTCGCCAATCTCGGCCTGGTGCAAAGGTGGCAGATCAACGAGCTGTGGCAGGCCGATGTCGGGCTGGACCGTTCCCAGACGCTGAGCAGCAGCACTACGCAACCGCTCAATGCCAACGTCCCGCCCGCCTCCGGTTCCATGACCGGCGACTACACCGCCGCCAGTCTCGGCGTGAACTACAACGACAAGGTCTGGGGTGCCAACAGCCGTGTCGAGCGACGCGTGTCCAGCAGCGACAACAAGATCAATGCACTCCTCGGCGTGCAGCACAATCTCGATGCCGGGCGTGTGCTCGCGGGCGGTCTCGCCTATAGCGCGATCCAGTCCGCCATCAGCCAGTCACGCAACGTCAATGCACGCCTGTCCTATGCTTCCCGCCCGTGGGACAGCGCCTGGGCCTGGCTCGACCGTCTCGACTATTACGACGAACGCAACGACGCCATCGCCGCGAGCGGCCACGGCCGCAGACTGGTCAACAACTACAACGCCAACTGGATGTCCGGGAACGGCACCCAGGTGGCGCTGCAGTATGGCTCGAAATACGTCCTCGACACCATCGATGGCGCGAGTTACGGCGGCTACACCGACCTCATGGGCGTAGAACTACGCCACGATCTGGATCTGGACTGGGATGTCGGCGCCCATGCCTCCACGCTGCATAGCTGGCAGGGCGGCACGCAGAGCTATGGCCTCGGCACTTCGCTCGGCTACAGGTTCGTGGACAACGCCATGATCTTGGTCGGCTACAACGTGCTCGGTTTCAGCGACGGCGATTTCAGCGGCGCCGCATTCCGCACCCGCGGCTTCTACGTGACCCTGCGCATGAAAGTGGACCAGGACACACTCAAACTCAACGACCGCCACAACGAGCCGGTCGCCACCAGCCATTAAGGAATGAGAACCATGCCCAGACTTTTCCTCCTTGCCGCCCTGTTCGCCGTCAGCCTTGCAGCACAGGCGGACGGCAACCGCCCGACCACACCCGCAGACCTTGAGCGCATCGAGCAGCTGCAACGCCGGGTGGACAAGCTAGGCTTCGGCCCGCTCGGGCCGGACAACTACACCCTGTGCAAGGCGCGCGCCTGGCTGGACCTGGCGCTGATCGAGTACCACGAGCGGGAACGCACCGGCATCGTGCAGGATGCCGTGGAGCAGGCGGCAGTGCTGCTGCACAAGCTGGAGGCCGATCCCGCCTATCTCGGCCTGGACACGCCGCATCCCTACGCCAGCGAGAAAGTGCGCGCTGACCTGTGGCAGGTCGCCGACAGGCTGAAACAACAGGGTGACCCCGCCTGCGTCGGCTGCAAGCTGGCCAAGCTCGAGGTGCAACTGGTGTGGACCGGGCACGACAAATGGGAAGCGGGCTGGAGCCACGCCGAACCTTTCGCGCGCATCGCCGAGAACCTGGCTTACGAAGTGCAGGCCGGCAACGGCAGGTGCAGCGCGGCATCCGCTCCGGCTGCCGAGACCATCGTCATCAAGAAGCACACGCTGGTCACCGCCGTGCTGTTCGACTTTGACCTGAGCCTGGTGACGGACGGCAAACAGCGGCTGGACGACATCGTGGAACAACTGAAGACCTGGAACAAGGTGGAAAGCATCCGGCTGGTCGGCCATGCCGACCGCCTCAACGAAACAGGCGGCTCGGAATACAACATGAAGCTGTCGCTGCGCCGTGTGGAATTCATCAAGCAGCAGATGGTCGGCCAGGGCATCGCGGCCGAGCTGATCGAGACCGAAGCGCTGGGTGACACCCAGTCCATCGTGAGCTGCGCGAAGCAGCGCGCGGGCAAGGATCGTGCGGCATTGATCAAGTGCCTGCAACCCAACCGCCGCGTGGAGATCATTGTGGAAGGCGTGCGCGGTGATGAGCGTTAAGCGGGCACAGAAATGCCGAGCAGGCGCGTTTCCACAGGCCTCGCGCGACAGCGCGAGCGACGGCAATTCAGTCCGGCAGGCAATGCCATCCAGGGCTGCGCCGCGGAACCGCAACAACGCATGCACATCACCCGGTGTGCGGCCCTATAAACACAACCGTGACATCAGGGGTTCGTAGCAATGAGTAATTTGAAGACACTCCAGGACATCGGCCGGAACTGGATCGCGCCCGTGCTGGCGCTGTTCTCGCTGTTTGCGAGCGGAGCGCACGCCGCGATCAGCGTCACCCAGACTTCTTCGCCGGTGTTCTACACGCATTCCACCATCTCCGGCCGCACTGCAACGACAACGCCGCGATGCAATTATCTGGCGTTCACGATTGGCAGTACCGCGGCGATCGACGATGCCTGGGTGACGATAGGCAATTTTGGCGGCGCCGGGCCATACCTCTCGCTGGGTGGCGGCGATGACGGTACCTACCATTTCGGGCCTTTTGCCGCCGGGGAAAGCAAGCCGGTATTCTTTTATGTGTGCTCTTCCTACACCGGTGGCGGGACCGTCGCAGCGCAGACTTTCGACCTCACGACTTACAGCGGCAATCCGTCGTCCGGCGGCAGCAGCCTGAATCTGACCAACATTGCCATGAGCCTGAACGACGACGTGATCCAGGCCAACCCCAACGTGGTCAATTCGATCTGGGCGGATATCAACCCCAGCGTGCTGGGCGCGACCACCACGCTGACCGTGGATGGCGATACCGGAACCATAGGTTGCACCAACCCGCCCTCGACCTGCACCGGAGCAGCGGCTGGCCCCTTGGCTTTTACCCCGGCCGCCTTTACCGACTGGCGCGCCGACTCCTATGAGCTGGTCGCCAGCGAACTCGTGCTTTCGGGCGGCAATTCCGCCACGTATGACAACCAGCTCTATATTGGCACGCTGCCGGCTTCCTCGACCACGCATTACCAGGCCATTTATTATTTCCGCCCGGTGGCCACGACCGCCTCGACCACTTCGCTGTCGCCGATAGGCTACATATCCAGCGGTACGCAAATCAAACATACCAGCCTGAACAGCGGCGTTTACGCGACCTCCGGCGGCCTGCTGCCGATCCTGCCCGCGCAGAATGCCGTGCTGCTGGCAAAATCCGTCAGCCATGCCACTTTGCCCGCGCAGGGCGGCGAAGTCACGTATACCCTGAGCGCCAGCAATTCCGGCGCTTACGATGTGACCCTGGACAGCTTCATGGATACGCTGCCGACTGGTGCAACGTATGTCACGGGTTCCACCACGTTCAACGGCGCCATCTTTAGCGATCCCTACAGTTCCGGCTCCACCCTTACCTGGTCGTCGATGTTCACCATTCCGGCCGGATCGACGCGCACGCTGGTGTTCAAAGCCACGCTGCCAGCGACACCCGGCACTTACATCAACTCGGCAACGGCACGAGTGGGTAATGCGGTCATCGATACCACGCTGGGCACCGGCGACAATTTCCCGGCAACCGCGACCACCGTGGTATTGAGCGCGCCCACCGTCGCCGCCGCATTCTCGCCGACCGCAGTGGCGATGAACGGCATATCGACGCTCACCCTGACCCTCGGCAATCCGACTACCGCAAGCTCCCTGAGCGGCATCGCGGTGAGCGACACGCTGCCCTCCGGCCTGGTCTTCGCCGCGCCCCCGGGCGCGACGACGACCTGTTCCGGCGCGACCCTGAGCGTCTCGGGAACCACGTTTTCGATCAGCGGCGGCACATTGGCTGCCGGACTCAACTGCACTGTTTCCGTGAATGTGACCTCGACCGGTAATGCCGCCTACGCCAACACCACGGGGACGGTTTCCTCCGGCAACGGCGGTACGGGCAACACCGCATCGGCCACGATCACTTTTTCGCCCAAGCCGACCATCACCAAGTCGTTCTCGGTCGGCAGCATCCCGGAAAACGGCAGCGCAACCCTGACATTCACCATTACCAACAACACGCCGGCGGCGCTGACCGGCATGACGTTCGACGACCTGTTCCCCGCCGGGCTGGTCACGGCCAATCCACCCGCGCTCAGCCCTGCCGCGCCTTGCGGTGGCACGCTCAGTTCATGGAACGGCAGCGCCGCGGGCACGCTGGCGGCAAGCGGCGGCGATGCCGGTGTCCGTTTGACCGGGGGCGGCATCGCAACGGCGGGCGGAACCTGCACGTTCAGCGTCAACGTTACTGCCGCCACAGCGGGGATGTATGCCAACACCACGAGCGGCGTAGATTCCAACGAGGCAACGCCCGCCGGTCCTGTCAGCAACACCGCCACCCTGTCGGTGCTGGGCGCGCCGACGGTGGCCAAGGCGTTCTCGCCTTCGACCATCGGCAAGGGACAGACCTCCACGCTGACCATCACGCTGGCCAATGGCAACGCCACCGCGATCAGCGGGGCGGCATTCACCGACACATTTCCGGCCAATCTGACGGTCGCTGCCGCGCCCAATGCCTCGACCACCTGTGCTTCCGGCACGGTCAGCTCTACCTCCGGCTCGGTTTCACTGGCCGGTGCGACCATCCCCGCCAGCGGCAGTTGCACGGTCAGCATTGACGTTACTTCCGGCTTGCTGAATCTGACCGGCTATGTCAACACATTGGCCGCTGGCGCGGTTTCGACCAGCAATGCCGGCAGCAGCACGGCGGCCGCTTCGGCGACGCTTGTCGTCAACGCCACGCCCACCATCGCCAAGAGTTTTGTGTTCGTTCCGGCGACCGGCGTCGCCAGCATGAGCATCACGATCACCAATAACGACACGGCAGCCATTACCGGGCTGTCCTTCACCGATCTGTTTCCTGGCGGCATGACTACCGCCAATACCCCGTCAGTATCGCCTGCCACACCCTGCGGTGCGGGCAGCAGCATCCAGTCGTGGAATGGGACGACTGCGGGGACATTGTCCGCCAGCGGCGGCGATGTGGGGATCAAGCTGACCTCCGGGCAGATTGCGGCTTCGGGAAGCTGCACCTTTACCATCAATCTCAGCGTCAATTCGCTCGGTGTATATATCAACCAGACTTCCGGTGTGACCGGTTCGTTCAGCGGAACCGGCAGCGCCAGCAACACCGCTACCTGGATCGCGCCCTCGGTCAGCAAGATCTTCACGCCGACCCAGGTCGGGCCCACCACTTTGGGGCCTAGCGATACTTCGCGCCTGATCATCACCATCACCAATACCAGTTCGACCACCCCGCTGACGGGATTGGCGATCACCGATATCTATCCGACGACCGCTACCAAACTGTCCGGCGGCACATTATCTGCGGCGATCACCTCGCCTGTGCCGAACGCATCCAATACCTGCGGCGGCACAGTCACGGCCAACTCGACCAGCCTGTCGTTATCCGGCGGTACATTGGCGGCAGGAGCCAGTTGCAGCATAGCCGCCGATGTGCTGGCGACGAACACCACTCCGGCGACATACACCAACACTACGGGAAATGTGGCCTCGGATCAGGGTATAGGTATCAATGGCAGCGCCATACTCGCGATCACCACCAGTCCGACAGTCACCAAATCGTTCCTGACCAGCCCGGTCACCCTCAGCGGAGGGACGGCGACCAGCGTGATGCGCATCGTCATCGAGAACAATTCCGGAGTGAACATCAGTTCCGTTTCGATCAGCGACACTTTTCCGAGCGGCCCATCGCAAATGAAATGGGTGAACACCGTGTCCAATGGATGCGGCGGCACATTGACGGACACATCGGGTGCGGCATTGGTGAGCGGAACTTCGACGGGAATCAAGCTTACCGGGGGCGCGATCACTGCCGCCGCCGTGAGTTGCACCATAGATGTCACTGTTTCCGTCTCGGCATCGGGCAGCTACAGCAATATCACCAGCGGTGTCACGTCTTCGGCCAACACGACGGTCGGGCCGACCAGCAATACGGCGATCCTGGTCGCCTACCTGCCCGCGCCCACCATCACCAAGGCATTTGCCACGAGCGGATTCCAGGTCAATGGCACGAATCAGCTCGTCATCACGCTGACCAATCCGAACACCAGCGCCATCACTGGCGTGACCTTCACCGACACCTATCCTGCCAATATGGTGAATGCCGTTTCGCCCAATCTGACCAACACCTGCGGTGGCACGACCACGGCGGCGGCCAGCGCGGGAACCCTCAGCATTTCCGGCGGCGCTATCCCCGCCTCGGGTTCCTGCACCATGACGGTGGATGTGACGGCAACTGCGGAGGGGACGTACACCAACACCCTGGCTGCAAACACTGTCACCGCAACCAACGCGAATGCCGGGCCGTCGGCAGATGTAGCGGCAAGCACGACAGCTTATTGGCCGCCTACACTAAGCAAAACATTCGGCACGGCCACGCTTGCCAGCGGCAGCAGCACCACGCTGACGCTGACGCTGGCCAATCCGGCCGGCAACTCGGCGGCTATCACCGGTGTGCAAGCCGATGACACTTTTCCGACCGGGTTGAAGCTGCTGAATACCACCTTCACATACACCCCGGCAGCTTGCGGAACTGTGACCAGGACTAGCGGAGCTGCCTCCGCGGCAGGAGACAGCAACATACGCTTCGCCGTAGCTTCACTGCCGGCGGGCGCGTCCTGCCACGTCTCGGTGAATGTCACCTCGTCCACGGCGGGGACCATCACCAACACTACCAATGTTCCGACTGCCACCGCCCCGGCGACACTCAGCGGCATCGCGGCATCCGCGAACCTGACGGTGTCGAATGCGCCCGCCATCATCCTGCTGAAGAGCGTTGCGGTGATCTCCGACCCGGTGAACGGTGCGAGCAATCCGAAATTCATTCCCGGCGCGGTTGCGCAATACGCCATCATCGCGAGCAACTCCGGAGGCCCGGCAGACAACAACTCGACCGTTGTTTCCGATGCGCTGCCGGCCAACACTGCGCTGTTCGTGAACGACATCGGTGCGTCGGGTTCGGGGCCGGTGCTGTTCAGCCAAGGCGCGACTTCCAGCACGCTCAGCTACACCTTCACCGCATTGAACGACCCCGCGGACGATGTGGCGTTCTCGAACGACAACGCCGCGACCTGGAGCTATGTCCCGGTTCCCGGTGCGGACGGCTGCGACCCGCTGGTGACGCATCTGCGCATCAATCCGAAAGGCGCGTTCGTCGGCAGCCCGACGGCGCCGAGCCCGAGTTTCAACCTGAATTTCCGTGCTTGCGTGAAGTGATGGGAGGGGCGCCCGCGCGGCGGGCGCCCCGGCAGGCCGATGCGGATGCCGCTTGCGTCAGGGCGCGACGCCTTCCATATCTCCACGTATCCGCATGAAGCGCGCGAAGCGGGGAATGCCGGTCGCGTCGTTGATGCCGTTATGGCGATACGTCACCCAGCACCCCAGCGGCGGCGGATCGCGCCGCTCCGCATTGGACAAGCCCGCACCCAGCCTGAAACGCAGCCCCGCCGCCGTCTCGACCACCAGTGCGCCCAGCATGCCGGCATACTTGCCCTTGCCCGGCAGGTGCCCGACCACGCGCGCTTCGGCATCCTGATACGGTTTGTATTTGAGCAGGTCGTCGCTGCGTCCGGCCAGGTAGTGCGATGCGCCGCGATGCAGCATCAGCCCTTCGCCGCCCCGCTTGACGGTGCGCCCCAGCGCGGCGCGCAACTCTGTGGGACTGTTTACCCTAAACTGCGCGACATGTTTCACCCACGGCTGTCGGATGGCTGCGACGACCCGCTCAAGCTCGGCATCGCGTTCGCTGAAACTGCCGGGATGCGCGGGCAGGTCGAACAGCATGAACTGCATGCCGCGCCATGCCGCGTCGTCCGGCTGGGCTTGCCGGACAGCAGAAACCGCCTGCGCGAAACGCCCGCGCCCGGCCCACAGTTCGCCGTCGAGCGGGATCTTCGGCCAGCCGGCGGTGAACCATTGCGGAGGGTGGATGCGTTCGCCGCCGCGCGTCAGCAGCTGCTCGCCGTCCCAGTAGCCGCGCACGCCGTCGAATTTTTCGCTCACCCAGTAGTCCTCCAGCGCGATGCCGGCATGAAAGGAATTGGCCAGCGCCAGCGGCGGGGTAGTCTCGGCGGCGAGCAGCGGGGCGGGGATTTGCGCCAGAAACAGCGCCAGCAGGAAAGAAACAAGATGCATGCTCATGTTCATCCTTCGCACCGGCGCGTTGCGCGCGCCACAATCGGCGCGCAGATTTGCGGGAACAGCGGGGATCAGCCCGCGAGCTTCTGCTTCAATATCTCGTTGAGCTGCGCCGGGTTGGCCTTGCCCTTGCTGGCCTTCATGGCGAGGCCGACAAAGAAGCCGAACAGCTTGTCCTTGCCGCTGCGGTACTCGGCCACCTTGTCGGCATTGGCGGCGACGATCTCGTCCACCAGCGCCTCGATGGCGCCGCTGTCGGAGACCTGCTTCAAACCTTTCGCCTCGATGATCGCATCCGCGTCGCCGCCTTCCGCCCACATGGCGCGGAACACTTCCTTGGCGCCGGAGTTGGAGATGGTGTTGTCGGCAATGCGCTTGAGCATGCCGCCCAGCTGTTGCGCGCTGATCGGGCATTGCGCCATGTCCAGGCCGTCGCGATTCAACTGTGCGCTCACTTCGCCCATGATCCAGTTGGCGACGAGCTTTGCGTCTTTGGGCACGGCCGCGAGCGCGGTCTCAAAGAAATCCGCCATCTCCCGCGAGGCGGTGAGCATGCTTGCATCATAGGCCGACAGGTTCAGTTCGTTGACGTAGCGCACTTGCTTCACGTGCGGCAGTTCCGGCAGCGTCGCACGCACCTGCTCGATCCACTCGGGCGAGATCTCCAGCGGCAACAGGTCGGGATCGGGGAAGTAGCGGTAGTCGTGCGCCTCTTCCTTGGTGCGCATCATGCGCGTCTCGCCCTTGTCCGGGTCGAACAGCACCGTGGCCTGCTGGATGGTGCCGCCGTTGATCAGGGTGTCGATCTGCCACTGCACTTCGTAGTTGATCGCCTGTTCCAGGAAGCGGAACGAGTTGAGGTTCTTGATCTCGCGGCGCGTGCCGAACGGCGTGCCGGGACGGTGCACCGACACGTTGGCGTCGCAACGGAACGAACCTTCCTGCATGTTGCCGTCGCAGATGCCGATCCACTGCACCAGCGCGTGCAGCGCCTTGGCGTAGGCTACCGCTTCCGCGGCGGAGCGCATGTCGGGCTCGGACACGATCTCCAGCAGCGGCGTGCCGGCACGGTTGAGGTCGATGCCGGTCATGCCGTGGAAGTCCTCGTGCAGCGACTTGCCGGCGTCTTCTTCCAGATGGGCGCGCGTGAGACGCACTGTTTTTTCGTACGGTTCCGCCTTGCCCGATGCGGGCACGTGGATGGTGAGCTCGCCCTGGCCCACCACGGGCAGGTCGAACTGGCTGATCTGGTAGCCCTTGGGCAGGTCGGGATAGAAGTAGTTCTTGCGCGCGAACACCGAACGCGGTGCGAGGTAGGCGCCGGTGGCGAGGCCGAACCTGATGGCGCGTTCCACCGCACCGCGGTTCAATACCGGCAGCACGCCGGGCAAGGCGATGCTCACCGCGTCCGCCTGGGTGTTGGGTTCCGCGCCGAACGCGGTCGACGCGCCGGAAAAGATCTTGGTGTTGGTAGAGAGCTGGGCATGTACTTCCAGCCCGATGACGATTTCCCAATGCATCATTTGCTCCGTGTCTTTGCGGAGGAAGGCAGGGCGCTGCGCACGCCGTCCCAAAATGCGATGCGCGCCTCGATGGCCGCGCAACCAGCCTTGGATGCCGCGCGCAGCTTGGCATCGCTGCCCTTGCACAGGTGGCTCAACAGGCGCAGCGACAGCGGGCCGTGCAGTTCGTCGTCGAGGTGGATGTGGCGCTCCAGGTAGTAGTAGAACAGCGGCGCCTTCTTCTTGCTGATGTTCATGTCGGCCAGCAGTGCGCGGAACATGCCGGGGATGACCTGCTCACGGCCGAGCGCGAAAGCGGCGGCGACGAGATGGTTCTTGTCAGTGCCGATGAAACCGAAAGTCGTTTGCATGAACTGGCGCGCCGGTTCCGGGATCTTGGCGGTTTTCAGCGCCTTCTCGATGCCGTTCTTCTGCACCGACTTGAGAAAGGCTTTCACCGGGGCCGTGTCGGCGCCCACTTCTTCCATGGCGCCGATGTACAGGTCGAAATGGCTGACGAAGGTGGGCTTGCCCTTGGCATCCGGCAGGCCGTCATCGGTCTCTTCGCCCACCACGATCTCGTTGATGAAGCGCTGCGCCGAGGTGACGGCCGCGTCGCCGGTGGGCATCCACGGCACCGCGGTCGGGGCCAGGTCGCGCTGCAGGTACTTGAGCAGCGACATGAAATCCCACACCGAATAGACATGGTGTTCCATGAAGCGGCGCAGATCGTCGATGTTGCGCACCGCGCCGTAGACGGGGTGGCGGTCGAGCTGCTTCTTGAGCGCGGGGACGCCGGTGAATTTGGTGATCTTCATGATGGCCTCAAAGTTTGGGCGCGCGGCTGTGCCAGTCGGTTGCCAGTTGGTATTGGTGCGCAACGTTCAGCATGCGCGCCTCGTCGAAATAGTTGCCGATGATCTGCAGGCCCACCGGCATGTCGTTTTCGCCGAAGCCGCAGGGGATGGACATGCCGGGCAGGCCGGCCAGGTTGACGGCAATCGTATAGATGTCGGACAGATACATCTGCACCGGGTCGTCGCCCTTCTCGCCGAGCTTGAATGCGGTGGAAGGCGAGGTCGGGCCCATGATGACATCGCACTGCTTGTAGGCCTCGGTGAAGTCCTGCGCGATCAGGCGGCGTATCTTCTGCGCTTGCAGGTAGTAGGCGTCGTAGTAGCCGTGCGAGAGCACGTAGGTGCCGATCATTATGCGGCGTTTCACTTCCGCGCCGAAGCCCTGCGCACGGCTCTTTTCGTACATGTCGGCGAGGTCGCCGTACTCGGGGGCGCGGTGGCCGTAGCGCACGCCGTCGAAACGCGACAGGTTGCTTGATGCTTCTGCCGGCGCCAGCACGTAATACACCGGTACCGACAGCCTGGAGTTCGGTAGGCTGATTTCAACAATCGTCGCGCCGAGTTTCCTGTATTCGGCGATGGCGGCCTCGACCGCGCGGGCCACGTCAGAGCCCATGCCCTCGGCGAAGAATTCCTTCGGCAGGCCGATGCGCAGGCCGGACAAAGGCTTGTCCCCGCTCACTGATTTATTGATCTCGCGCGTGTAGTCTTCCTTGGCGCGCTGCAGGCTGGTGGAGTCGCGCTCGTCAAAGCCGGCCATCACGTTCATCATCAGCGCGAGGTCCTCGGCGCTGCGTCCCATCGGGCCGGCCTGATCGAGGCTGGAGGCGAAGGCGATCATGCCGTAGCGCGAGCACACGCCATATGTAGGTTTCAGGCCGGAGATACCGCACAAGGCCGCCGGCTGGCGGATGGAGCCGCCGGTGTCGGTGCCGGTCGCTGCCGCGCACAAACGCGCCGCGACGGCTGCCGCCGTGCCGCCGGAGGAACCGCCGGGTACGCGTGCTGTGTCCCACGGGTTTTTCACCGAGCCGTAGTACGACGTCTCGTTGGACGAGCCCATAGCGAACTCGTCCATGTTGGTCTTGCCGAGGTTCACCGCACCCGCATTGTTGAATTGGGAAATCACATGCGCGTCGTAGGGCGAGACGAAGTTGTGCAGCATCTTCGAGCCGCAGGTGGTGAGCCAGTCCTTGGCGCAGAAGATGTCCTTTTGCGCGATGGGGATGCCGGTCAATGCTTCCGCCGTGCCGGAAGCCAGGCGCGCGTCGGCTGCGCGCGCTTGCGCCAGAGACATCTCCGGGTTGAGCGTGATGTACGCGTTGAGAGCAGGGTTAAGCTGGGCGATGCGGTCGAGGTAGCTCTGGGTCAGTTCGACGCTGGAGATCTTCTTGGCGCGCAGGGCAGCGCCCAGTTGGGTCAGGCTGGAATGGATCATGGTTTGTTATTCAATGACTTGGGGAACCAGATACAGCCCGCGTTCGACTTGCGGAGCGATTGCTTGGAAGGCCTCGCGCTGATCGGCTTCGGTGACTTTGTCCTCGCGCAGGCGCTGCGCCAGGTCTTGCGCATGGGACATCGGGGCGATGCCTTGGGTATCGACCGCCTGCATTTCGGCGATGAGGCCGAAGATGTTGTTCAGTTGGGCTTGGGCGGCCTGGATTTCCTGCTCGTTCATCGCCAGCCGAGCAAGGCGGGCGACTTTTTCGACATCGGCTAAACTTAGGGACATAAAAGGATGCAAATCTTTATCAAATCGGGCGCGATAGGGTATCATAAACCGCTTTGCGGGCGCATCCCTTCTACCTTTCAGGACACGACATGTTTAGTTATTTCGACAGCTATTTCTCCAACGATCTCGCCATCGACCTTGGCACCGCCAACACCCTGATCTGGGCGCGCGGACAGGGCATCGTGCTGAATGAGCCGTCGGTCGTGGCCATCCGCCAGGAAGGCGGGCCCAACGGCAAGAAGGTGATCCAGCAGGTCGGCCTCGCCGCCAAGCAGATGCTGGGCCGCACGCCGGGCAACATCACCGCCATCCGTCCGATGAAGGACGGCGTGATCGCCGACTTCACCGTCACCGAACAGATGCTCAAGCAGTTCATCCGCCGCGTGCACAAATCCAGCATCTTCACGCCCAGCCCGCGCATCGTGATCTGCGTGCCGTGCGGCTCCACCCAGGTCGAGCGCCGCGCCATCCGCGAATCGGCCTACGGTGCGGGTGCGCGCCGCGTCGAACTGATCGAGGAGCCGATGGCGGCCGCGATCGGCGCCGATCTCCCCGTTGAGGATGCTACCGGTTCCATGGTGGTCGACATCGGCGGCGGCACCACCGAAGTGGGCGTGATCTCGTTGGGCGGCGCCGTGTACTCCGGTTCCGTGCGCGTCGGCGGTGACAAGTTCGACGAGGCCATCATCAATTACATCCGCCGCAACTACGGCATGCTGATCGGCGAGACCACCGCCGAGCAGATCAAGAAAGAGATCGGCTCCGCCTTCCCCGGCTCCGAAGTGCGCGAGCTGGAGGTGAACGGGCGTAACCTCGCCGAGGGCGTGCCGCGCAGCTTCACCATCTCCAGCAATGAGATCCTCGAGGCCTTGTCCGATCCGCTCAACAACATCGTCAGCGCGGTGAAGACCGCGCTGGAGCAGACCCCGCCGGAACTGGGCGCGGACATCGCCAGCAAGGGCATGGTGCTGACCGGCGGCGGCGCTCTGCTGCGCGACATCGACCGCCTGCTGATGGAAGAAACCGGCTTGCCGGTGGTGATCGCCGACGATCCGCTGACCTGCGTGGTGCGCGGTTCCGGCAAGGCGCTCGATCGCATGGACAAATACAGCAACATCTTCACCAGCGATTGATCCGGCTGCGGCGGCACATTGGACGATACCCGTACCCTTCGGTTCTTTAATCGCGGCCCCAGTCCGGCCGCTCGTCTTGTCTTCTTCTGCTCGCTTTCCCTGTTGTTGCTGTTCGTGGACGCGCGCTACCAGTACCTGGAGTCCACGCGCAGCGTCCTCGCCATCCTGATCTACCCATTTCAGCGCCTGACCGCGATGCCCGGCGAGGCCGTGGGCGCCGTCGCCGTCTATTTCGAGACACAGGACCGTCTGCTGACGGACAACGCGCAGCTGCGCCGGCAGCAGGATGCCGATGCGGCGCGCCTGCAGCAGATGCAGGTGATCGAGGCCGAGAACGCGCAGTTGCGCACCCTGCTGGAACTCAAGCAGCGCGTCGACTACCCGATGCAGATGGCCGAAATCGTGTATGTCGAGCGCGACATCTTCAAGCGCAAGCTGTTCATCGACAAGGGGGCGCAGGCCAGCGTGCAGGCCGGCCAGGTGGTGCTGGACGACGCCGGCGTGGTGGGCCAGGTCACGCGCATCCACCCCTGGCTGTCCGAGGTCACGCTGGTCACCGACAAGGACCATGCTGTGCCGATCCAGATATTGCGCAACGGATTGCGCGCGGTGGTGTTCGGCTCCGGTGACATCAACGAGATGGAGTTGCGCTACATGCCGGTGAGCACGGACATTGTGCCCGGCGACATGCTGGTGACTTCCGGCATCGACGGTGCCTATCCGCCCAATCTGCCGGTGGCGCAGGTGACCAAGGTCGAGCGCGATCCGGCCTACCCGTTCGCGCGCATCATCTGCTCGCCGCTGGCCGGGGTCGACCGCCACCGCGCTCTGCTCATCGTGTCCGGCCTGCCGCAGCTGCCGCCACGCCCGGAGATGACCGAGGCCGGCCCCGATTCGGAGCGGACGAAGATCAGACTCAAGCGGAGGAAGCCGTGATCACCGACCTGCAGAAGGACCAGGAATTCCTGCTGCCGGCGAACACCGGCTTCATCGTGTTCAGCCTGTTCGTGGCGGTAATGCTCAACTGGCTGCCCTGGCACGGCTGGGCGCTGGTCTTGCGTCCCGACTTCGTGGCGCTGGTGCTGCTGTACTGGTGCACGCACAAGCCGCACCGCGTCGGCGTCGGCATCGCCTGGATGGTCGGTATCCTCACCGACGTGGCCGATGCCAGCCTGTTCGGCCAGCATGCGCTGGCCTACACCGTGCTGGCGTTCGGCGGCATCGTGCTGCACCGGCGCGTACAGATGTTCAGCCTGCGCCAGCAATCGCTGCATGTGTTCCCGCTGCTGTTGCTGAGTTATGCCGCGTATGCCGCCGTGCACTGGCAGGTGCGCGGTTATGTGGCGTGGGAATATTTCCTCGGCGCTGCGGTGTCGGCCCTGCTGTGGGCTCCGCTGACCCTGTTGCTGCAAGCCCTGCGCCGTCCGCGGCGCAACCCGAACGAACTATGAATCGTTATGTCGAGCTGAAGAACCATCAGCGCGAGATCTACTTCTTCCGTTTGCGCCTGGTGCTGAGCATGGGTTTCGTGGCCCTGCTGCTGCTCATCCTGCTGGCCCGCTTCTTCTACCTGCAGGTTGTCCGCTACGATTATTTCCATACGCTGGCGGAAAGCAACCGCATCTACGTCGTCCCCATCGTGCCGAACCGCGGCCTGCTGCTGGATCGCAACGGAGTGGTGATGGCGCAAAACTATTCCGGCTACACGCTGGAGATCGCGCCGGCGAGGGTGAAGGACATGGACGGCCTGATCGCCGAACTGTCCAAGCTGGTCGAGATCACGCCCAAGGACATCAAACGCTTCAAGCGCCTGCTGACCGAGCGTCAGGCAGGGGAGAGCATGCCGCTGCGCAACCAGCTGAGCGATGACGAAGTTGCGCGCGTCTCGGCGCAGCGTTTCCGCTTCCCCGGCGTGGAGATCAAGGCGCGCCTGTTCCGCGAATATCCCTTTACCGACGTGACCGCGCACCTCATCGGCTATGTCGGCCGCATCAACCAGAAAGACGTCGAGCGGCTGGAAGAGGGAGAGGGTGCCTCGAACTATCTCGGCTCCGACTACATCGGCAAGACCGGCGTCGAGCAGAGCTATGAGAAGGAGCTGCACGGCACCACCGGCTTCGAACAGGTCGAAGTGGATGCCGGCGGCCGCGCGGTGCGCGTGCTGTCGCGCACCGCGCCGCAATCGGGCAGCAACATCATGCTGACGCTGGATGCGAAACTGCAGGAAGTGGCGGTGCAGGCATTTGGCGACTACCGCGGTGCGCTGGTGGCCATCGATCCCACCAACGGCGAGGTGCTGGCCTTCGTCAGCAAGCCCGGCTACGACCCTGGCCTGTTCATCGACGGTATCGACACCGAGACCTGGGACGAGCTGAACAACTCCCCCGACACCCCGCTCAACAACCGCGCGCTGCGCGGCCAGTATCCGCCCGGTTCCACCATCAAGCCGTTCATGGCGCTGACCGGTCTGCATTACGGCACGCGCGCGCCGTCGCGCACCATCAGCGATCCGGGCTACTACATGCTGCCTGGCAGCCGCCACCAGTACCGCGACTGGAAGGCCGGCGGCCATGGCAGCGTCGACCTGTTCAAGTCCATCGTCGTCTCCTGCGACACCTACTATTACGGTCTCGCCACCGAGCTGGGCATAGACAACATGCACAGCTACCTGTCGCGCTTCGGTTTCGGCCAGAAGACCGGCCTCGACATGGAAGGCGAATCCTCCGGCCTGCTGCCGTCGTCGGAATGGAAGGAGCGCCGCCACAAGCAGGTCTGGTATCCGGGGGACACGGTCTCTGCCGGCATCGGCCAGGGCTATAATCTGGTCACCCCGCTGCAGCTGGCTTTCGCCACCGCGACCTTGGCCAACGACGGCGTGGCCTTCCAGCCGCATCTGGTGAAGGAGATGCGCCGTGCGGGCGGCGAGGCCGTGTTGACCGAACACAAGCAGCTGTTCGATCTGCAGATACCGCCCGATCACATGAAGCTGGTGAAGGATGCGATGGAAGCGGTCACCCGGCCCGGCGGCACGGCGGTGGGCGCGAACTACGGCGTGCAGTACCGCGTCGCCGGCAAGACCGGCACGGCACAGGTGATCGCCATCAAGCAGGGCGAGAAGTACGACGAAAAGAAGGTCTCCGAATACAACCGCGACCACGCCTGGTTCATCGCCTTCGCGCCGGCCGACAAGCCGCGCATCGCGCTGGCGGTGCTGGCGGAGAACGGCGGGCACGGCGGCTCCACCGCCGCGCCGATCGCGCGCAAGGTGCTGGACTATTACCTGCTCGGAAAACTGCCCGTGCCGCTGCAAAAGGTGGCGGAAAAAGCAGGAACGGAAAGCGACTAGGAATGAACGCAAGGCAACTCAAACAACGTTTCATGCTGCATCTCGATCCGGTGTTGCTGGCCGGACTCGGCGCTTTCATGCTGGTCAGTCTCATGCTGCTGTATAGCGCCAGCGACGGCAACTGGATGCGCGTGCTGGGCCAGTTCGTCAACATCCTGGTCGCGCTCGGCGCGATGTGGATCGTGGCCAACATGCCGCTGCACTGGCTGATGCGCGTGGCAGTGCCGGTGTACGTGGTCGGCATGGTCATGCTGGTCGCGGTCGCGCTGTTCGGCGAGATCAGCCACGGCGCGCGCAGATGGCTCAACATCGGCTTCATGAATTTTCAGCCGTCCGAGCTGATGAAGATCGCCGTGCCGCTGATGATGGCGTGGTACTTCGAGAAGAACGAGGCCACCCTGAGGCTGCGGAACTATTTCGTCGCGACCCTGCTGCTGGTGCTGCCCGTCGCGCTGATCCTGCGCCAGCCCGACCTCGGCACGTCCATCCTCATCGCCGCCAGCGGCTTCTACGTGCTGTTCCTCGCCGGCCTGTCCTGGCGCATCATGGGCGGGCTGCTGGTCGCGGCGGCGGCCAGTGCGCCGTTCCTGTGGAACATGCTGCACGACTACCAGCGCCACCGCATCCTGATGCTGTTCGACCCCTCGCAGGACGCGCTGGGCAAGGGCTATCACACCATCCAGGGCATGATCGCGGTCGGCTCCGGCGGCGTCCTCGGCAAGGGCTTCATGAACGGCACCCAGACGCACCTGGAGTTCCTGCCGGAACGCACCACCGACTTCGTCTTCGCCGTCTGGTCCGAGGAGTTCGGCCTGCTCGGCAACCTGCTGCTGCTGGGGCTGTACGCCTTCGTCATCGGGCGCGGCTTCATCATCACCGCCAACGCCTCCACCTATTTCACGCGCCTGATGGCGGGCAGCATCACGCTCACTTTCTTCACCTACGCCTTCGTCAACATGGGCATGGTCAGCGGCATCCTGCCGGTGGTGGGCGTGCCGCTGCCGCTGGTCAGCTACGGCGGCACGTCCCTGCTCACGCTCATGCTGGGCTTTGGTATGCTGATGAGCATCCACACACACAAGCAACTGGTCAAAACCTGAGGGGAATCGAAAAATGAAAAGACTATCGTTGTTGCTGTCGGTCGCCACGCTGGCAATGGCCGGCTGCGCTACCACGCAAAAGGCGGACCAGAAGCAGCAGAGCGCCGCGCCCATCGTCGATGCGGTCTCCGGCCCGAGCGGCAGAGCGGCGCCCGTGATGTCGAGCGCCGCTACGGGCGGTGGCTACTTGCCGGGCGACGGTCCCGGCGCCGACACCCCGGAAAATCTCGATGCCATCCCGGACGCCGTACCCAGGGCGGAACCGCTGCACCGCTACGCCAACCGCCCCTATTCCGCGCTGGGCAAAACCTACACGCCGCTCACCGAGACCGGCAAATACAGGGAGCGCGGCAGCGCCTCCTGGTACGGCAAGAAGTTCCACGGCCAGCGCACGTCCATCGGCGAGGTGTACGACATGTACGGCATGACCGCAGCCCACCCCACGCTGCCCATCCCCAGCTATGCGCGCGTCACCAACGTCGCCACCGGCAAATCGGTCGTGGTGCGTGTCAACGACCGAGGCCCGTTCCTGCACGGGCGCATCATGGACCTGTCCTACGTCGCCGCCTGGAAGCTCGGTTACATCAACCAGGGCAGCGCCGAAGTCGAGGTCGAGAGCATCGCCGTCGCCCCCGGTGCGCCGGTGACCGCCCCCGTCGCGCCGCCCGTGGTCAGCGTCGAGCCGCTGCTTCCCGCCCCCGCTGCGCCGATCGAGACCGGCACGTCGGGCGGCAAGGTCTTTCTGCAGCTCGGCGCCTTCAGGTCGCCGCAGGGCGCGGAAAGCTTCCTCGCCCGGATGCGCGCCGAACTCGGCGAAGGTAGCAAGCCGCTGATGCTGCATGAGAAAGAAGGCCTGACCCGGGTGCACCTCGGTCCCTACGCCAGCGCGGACGAAGCGCGCGCCGCCGCCGGCCGACTCTCCTCAACCCTGGGCTTCAAGCCTTTCGTGAGCGTGCACTGATGAGTACCGTGACCAACATCGCGGTCGGTATCGTCGCCCTCATCCACGTCTACATCCTGGTGCTGGAGATGTTCCTGTGGGAGCGTCCCATGGGGCTGCGTGCGTTCGGCATGGACGCCGACTTCGCCGGCCCTACGCGGGTGCTGGCGGCGAATCTGGGTCTATACAACGGCTTCCTCGCGGCGGGATTGTTCTGGAGCCTGTATACCGGCGACACCTCCGTGCAGCACTTCTTCCTCAGCTGCGTGCTGATTGCCGGCGTGTACGGCGCGCTCA
>JBQGEN010000342.1:0-10170 GCA_052039615.1 Sideroxyarcus sp.
CGTTTTTTCCTTGTCCCGCTCCATTCGTGCGCATCCTGTATGGCGCCATGCGGCGACCAGACCAGCGGCTTGCGCAACAGCCGGCACAACAGCAGGGTCGGCAGCGTGGGGAAGGAGTAGATGGCCGTGAGGTGGACGACATCGGCGCGGCGAACCAGGACGGGCAATCGCCACAGCAGCCCCGGCGACACGGATGCGCCGGCGATGCGGCGCGTCATCACCATTTCCTGATCCGGATACAGGCCGGCAAGTTGCGCATGGTCCAGCCGCTGCGACAATTCCGGCCCGGCGGTGTCGGTCGTCAGGGTTACCAGTTCGACGCCGGGCACCTTCGCCAGAACGCTGTTCATGGCGTACACCGTGAAGACGGGACCGCCCCAGAAAGTGGCGGGATAGCAGGACGGGGTGATATGCAGGATATTCATCCGGACCGCTGCGGACTCGCCAGCGGAAGCCACTTCCGGTATGTGCATTCCCGCGTTCATCGGTCAGATCGCGATGCCAAGGTTGGTCGTGAACCTCCGGGCGCTGCCAAGCCGCCGGGAGACTTCTGCCGCATCGCGCACGTACAGGGTGTTGCCGGAACGGGTATTCTTTCCGTCCAGCGGGACCAGCCTTCTTTCGAAAGGGGCATAACCGAAAGGCTCGAAACCATATTCCAGCATTTGCCGGTGCAGACGGCTTTCGTCGAAGCCATAACGCCCGCCGCTGCCGTTCAGTTCCATGATGACCGCGAGCAGGGATGGGCGGGACAAGACCCTGCGGGCGCCGGCGATCACATTGGTTTCATATCCTTCCACATCGATCTTGACGATCGCCGGCTCGAAATCCGGCAACAGGTCATCAAGCTTTTCGACCTTCACTTCGACCGTTCCGGAATCTGCCTCGGTGGCGGCCAGAACATGGTTGACCGTATCCAGCCCGGCGGTAAAGCGTAACGCCCCGCGCCCGTTGCCGAGCCCGATATTCATGGCGACAACTCGTTCGGCGATGCCGTTCAGGTTGATGTTGTCGCGCAGATGGCCGAAGGTTCCGGGGATAGGCTCTATCGACACACAGCGCGCCCCGACTGCGCCTGCGGCCAGCACGGTATAGGCGCCGATATTCGCCCCGACATCGACGAACCCGTCGCCTTCCCGCAGCGCATGAAGGACGAAAGCCATGTCCTCGAACTCATGCAGCCCGCAATAGATGTTCTGCGTCGCCCCGTGCATGCCGCGACCGACCAGCAATCGCGTGCGATCGACGAAGCGTTTCGCCACCGGCCCGCCGGCCAGGCGACTGCCGATTTGCCATTGCGCGAAACGAATGAGCGATGCCAGCTTCCGCTTGGCATTCAGGGGATGGCCCATGATGAAACCCAGCGTATTCAGCATCCCCATCACACGCCCTTCCCGGAATCCGCCATCAACTCTCCCGACCTCGATACCAGTGTATTTGCCCACCGCTCCGGCGTGAACTGCAAAGACAGCCGGTAGCTGTTCTCGCCCATCAGGGCCCGTTCATCTTCGCCCAGCGAAGCGTACCGCAGCATGGCCTGGGCCAAAGCCTCCGCATCGCCCGCTTTCACGACATAACCGTTGCAACCGTCCTGCACCAGGTGGACGCCCGCACCGACCGCATCGGTGACGATTACCGCCATTCCGGCCGAAACGGCCTCATGCACCACGATCGCCCAACCGTCATAAGTGCTGGGCAGAATCAGGCAGCTTGCCTTCATCAGCTCGCCGGGCAGATCGTCAGGCTGGCAGAATCCCCGGCACTCTATCCCTTCCACGCTCTCGACCAGATGTTGCAATGGCCCGGCGCCGTAGCACTTGAGGGGCCAGGGTTCGGCGGTATTCTTGCGGTAGATCTCGCAGGCCCTCGCCAGCACGTCCACTCCCTTCTCGGGCGCAAACCTGCCCACGAAAACGAAGGCGCGGGGCCATGACGCCGTCTTTTTCCGATCGAGATGAATCGCGGAAAATTTTTCGTGATCGCAGCTCAACAGCCCCTGAAAAATGTCCTGCTGCCTGAAGCCCATTTTGCGCGCCCATGTGGCGTGCGGCTCCCCGGCCACGAATATCGCCTCGCATAAAGGGCGGAGATAAAAACGCGACACCAGCACGCCCAGCCATTGCCTGGCGGTTCCCAGCCATGGCCGGTCGGATGTGAATATCCGGACGGCTCGTCCCCCGAAATGCCCGAGCGCCTTCCTGTACCCCTTGTGGTGCCAATTGGCGCATAGGATCACGTCGGGACGGAACTGCTCCAGCCGCGGAATCAGGTCGCCGGCATCTGGCTCATCTGCCCATTGATAGCGCTCCCCCATCCAGGCGAACAGGCCTGCGTCGAACGGCGCATCGCCCGAGGGACGCTTGTTCACCACGAGCAGCTCCACTCCCTCCATGCGGGAAAGCACCCTGAAACAGGCATTCATGTAGCCGGACAACTCTGTCCACAATATGGCGATCCGCACTCAATTCCCCCTCAGTGTGGAGCGTACGCGCGCCAGAGTCGCCCTTGGATTCGTGAGCCATTTCTCCAGCCGGAATATTTTTTCCAGCATCCTGTCCGCCGCATTCATCTCACGCCCCAGCGCTTTCACGAACATACGGCTGCAATCCTGCCGGTATATCTCGCCCAGCCTTCCCGAGCCGCTGATCGATGCTCCATGTATCCTGAAAACCGCGAGATCCTCATGCAGGATTCCGGCGCGCCTTCCGTTGATGAGCATATCGAGCACCAGCTCTCCGTCCCAGCAGCTCCGGTTCTCCGGATTGAAACCTTGCGTTTCTCGGTAGGCCGATTTCCTGAAAAAAATGCCCTGCTGGAAGAACGTCACCGCCCCGTACGCATAAAGCCTTTTCGACAGCTGCGTCGGGACTTTCCTCATCGTCGGCTTGCCCGACTCGTCGACCATGAACCCGCAACCGCAGACGATATCCGTCTCCGGATTTTTCCTGAAGTAATCCGCGACCTTCCGCAAGGCGCCGGGAAGGAGCGCATCGTCCGCATTGATGAAGCCGAAGACCTCGCCCGTCGCCAGGGAAAAGCCCTTGTTCAGTCCATCCGCCGGCCCCTTGTCAGGCTCGTATACGACGGCTGAGATTCCCGGCCGGCAACGCTCGATGATGTCCCGGCTTCCGTCGGTCGAACCCGGATCGACAACGATGTACTCGAGTTCGCCGTAATCCTGTCCGACCACGGACCGGATCGCCTGCTCCAGAAACCGGGCCTGGTTGTACGAAATGGTGACGACCGAGATCTTCATGCGGCCGCCCTGGCTGCCGCTGGAGCCTTCGACAAGGACAAGGCGAACATCAGCAGGGCAAAATCGTATGCGGCATATAAACGCGCCTCCGCCCCGAAGGGCGAAAACGGAATGCTCCACAGGAAATTGAACGCCTCGAAAATTATCAGCGGCATCAGGATCGATTTGCCGTCGTAACTCGCGATCAAGGTGCGGGCAATCAGCAGCAGTCCGAAAAGCCAGAAGATCGCCCCCACCACCCCGGCCTCCACCCAGGCACCCATCAGGTAGGAGTGCGTCGGTATCAAGTCGCTTTCCATCACTCCCTGCACCTCGTAGCCGAGTTGTGCCAGCTCGTCGGCCATGATTTGCGCATACTTGGGATCTTTTGCCCATGAGCCGTAACCGATGACGGGCGAGTCCTTTACGGCCTGCGCCGAAGCCAGTATCTCGGATCGGGCGCCGAGCAAAACACCCATCTCTCCCGAAGACTGCATCTGGTACTTAGCCCTTTCGACTTCTCCGAAGTAAGACCGGCTCGCCCCGAAATCATAGAAGATAATCGTGACGGCGATTGCCGCCCCGGAAAGCAGCGCCATCCTCACCGCATTCCCCAGGCCGGAATGATAGGACTGTTTTACCAGGAGCATCCATCCGCCCAGCAGACAGATACTCCCGAGCGAGCGAAAGCCCATGTAGAAATTCACCGCCCCCATCGCCAGCATGACGGCGGCCGAAATGAACCTGCCGGTGCGGGTGAAATGCATGGAGCTCGCCAGAATGACCAGCACGGTGACGGCCGAGCCGTAGCCGAATTTCCACGGATAGTCGAGGGCATAGTCATTCGGATTGAAGAAATATCCCAGTATCTGTCCCAATGCGATACCGGCAGCGAACATGAAGTAACGCAACTCCCTGCCGGCCAGCAACAGATAGATGGCAGTAAAGTCGACCAGTAGAAAAATGATCTTCGCCCACCCCCGGCTCCAGTCTTCGAAGGGCGTATCGCGAATCTCGTCGGAAACGATCAGGGCCAGCAGCCACAGCAATCCGAGCAGCAAAAGCCGGCGCGGCAACGGGTCGGCAAGCGAGTGCCCGCGGATAGCCAATAACCATGGCAACATCACGGCGAGCAGGATTTCGGAAAGGAACAGCCGCCCTCCCACGTTGATCTCCAGAAACATCAGCATGGGGATCAGGCAGGCGAAGACATTTCCCCAAATATTCGCCCCCCGCTCCTCGGCGGCAATACTCCGTTCAGGCCTCACTTGCACTCTCCCGATGTGGATCCCGATTCGGCGCCAGCGCTCCATAGAGAGCCATCAGCCCCTCCCCGTAGTGGCGTTGCGTATACCGGCTTTTGACCAGATCCGCATTCCTGCGCCCGATAACCGGAACCTCCGCGAAGTTCCGCAGGCTCTCCCTCAGCGCAGCTTCAAGCGCGTCCACATTGCCCGGCTCGACAATTTTTCCATGCGCGCCGTCCTGCACGATGGAGCCGCTGTTGGGCGTCGTGATCACGTAACAACCGCATGCCATGGCCATGAAAACGACCCGCGCCGAGCCTTCCGCCAGGGAGGGAAATACGAATATATCCGCTATGCTCATGCGCCCGGCAAGCTCGGCCCTGGTCAGAAATCCGCTGACGGTCACGCGTTCGTCCGAAAAGAAATCCCGGAATTCATTTCGCAGCCCCTCGTCGATCATTCCGGCGACCTCGAATTTCCAGGGGAGGTCGCGAATGCGCGACAGCGCCTGCAGCAGGATACGCCCGCCCTTTCTGGTGCCGAGTTCCCCGGCAAACATCAGCTTGGGCGGTTGACCAACAAGAGAGGGATATGCACGCGACGGGATGGAGGACAGGAACTGGTCGTCTATCCCTGTGTACAGGACAAAAATTCGGGCCGGATCGTAACCGAAATGGGTAAAGGTATCCTTCACGAAGTCCGAATTCACCAGGATGAAATCCGCCTGCTCCACATCCTTGAGAATGTTTCCCCATAGCTTGCCGATCGCGCGCACCTCGCCGGGGGGCGGGAGTTTCCCGCCATGCCGGACGAGATAGTCCAGCGCGGAGGGATGCGCGATGGAGTGGTCGCAGAGAGCGACCATCCCTTTTCTTTTTGCGAGCCTCACCGAGTTGTGCCCATAACCCGAGCGATAGTGATATATCCGGCCCGGCAACTCATCGACGATGCGCGCGGCCTGCCATGCGTAGCAACGCAGAGCGTAATCGGCAATATCTTCAAATCGGGGGAATCGACCGGCGACGACACGCGCCGCATCGTAAACGACTTCCGAAAGCCACAGGGAATGCACCCGGTCGTCGGGCAAATCCTCCTGCCGTTGCAGCAAACGTTTGACCGGCGCATATCTGTCTAGTCCTAGACGGGTTATCCAGCGGCGGAGCCGAGGCGTCGGATAACCCGCCGTGATGAATCCGGCCAGCAGGCCATGCTTGCCCGCCTCGGATGCAGCCATGCCGGTGATGAATTTGTGGTGACCGTTGGATACGATGATCATGGCGGGGTTTTCAATTTTCCGTGCAATGCCGCTACACATAGCTGTTCAATTTCCGCATGACTCCGCGGTAATATTTTTCGAGCAGCAGTCCGGCTTTCCGGCGTGTCCCGAGCGGATGCAGCCCCGAATTGATAAACAGGCAGTCGGAATAATCATGGTGCGAGAACCTGATGAAATAAAAGCCGTGCTTCCGCATTCTCCGTATAACGCCCCTGATGCGCGGGAGCTCGGACGCATCCAGGAAATCGTGGAATTCGACCGTTATCTGGCCTGTGGCGGCAAGTAGTCCTTGCGGCAGACTTTCCAGCACCTCGATCTCCGCACCCTCGATATCCAGCTTCAACAGATTTATTGCACGCAACGACTTTTCGTTACAGAAGGCATCCAGCGTGGTCGCACCGACCACCACGGATTCCTGCCCCTCTCCTTCCGAACAGCGCGAGGAACTGCAATTCCCCTCGCCCAGATTCAGGATCATGTCGGCTCCCGTTCTGGACACGGCCAGATTGAAGAAACTCACATTCTCCACTTCCGGCAGCCGCGGAAATAAACGCGGATCCGGTTCGAAACCGTACACCCGCGCCCGATGCTCCCGGGCAAGCTCGCCGGAGAATGCGCCGTGGTTAGCGCCGCAATCAAGAACGACAGGCGCCTCCCCGAGAAGGTCTTTCACGAACGAATGTCCGCATACGCGTATCAGCTCCATGCATCCCCCTGCATCGCAGCCCCCATCACCATCCCCATACGTGGTTAAGCAGCGCTCTCTTGCAGAAGATCACGTCCCGCTCCCAGGCATGCGGGCCCAATGCTGTCCCGTGATTCCTGAACATGGCCGGGTAAATATCGAAGTCGCGCAAGAGGCTCGCCACATGCGCAAACGATGGCGCGACGTTTTCATATTCGGAGAGGAAAGCACATTCGACCAGCACCACATCGATGTGGGGCAAGGTTTCCGTCGCTCCCTGAAGCACGTTCATCTCGTGCCCCTGCACGTCTATCTTCAGGAATTTTCTCGCGGCCGGCAGCGCCCCGAGTCCATAGCCATCCAGGGTAAGCAGACGCACCTCCTCGGTTGCTTCCGTACTCATTTGTAGCGCCGGCCGGGCCGCCGCGTACTCATGGAGGGAAGAGTGCGCGGGACATTGCGCGACATGGATATGGGCGATCCCTTCCTTATCCGACAGGCCCGCGTTGTGCACCACGACGTTCGCGGCACCTCGGAAACGCTGCTGGTACTCCTCGAATTCCCGTTTCTGCGGCTCGAACGCGACCACCCTGCTGTCGGGGAAGAACTCTAGAAACGACTCGCACCAATACCCGGTATTCCCGCCGACATCAATCAGCAGATTATCGTCCGCGGGGTCGAGCAGTCTCAATAACAGGATCTTGTCGTCGTATCCATGCGGGCATTTCAGGACCCGCCGCATGATCTTGTCCGGGATCACCTTCCCTGAACGGGCGGCATGCCTCAACTCGCAAACCAGGCTCGCACGCAGATCGATCGCATGCGCGTAGTGCTGTATATATCGGAACATGTTTTCCATCAGTTTTCAGGAGCGGAACGCAAGCGCAAGCCGGGAACGGATCCTCTCCCTCAAGGGATGTATCCAGAATATGGGAACTATCACGGCGAGGCATGTTACCGCGCTCAGCGCCGCTTGCGCCAGAGGTCCGGCGAAGGCTCCCAGAGCATCGAACGCGAACCATCCGAGCACCGGACCGATGCAGCAAGCCAGCAATAGCCGTCTGCTCTCGCCCGGCAGCAATGTGGCAAGCGGCATATGTTGATCGCGCAGATATCCCAGAACGATCAGGCTGCTTCCGGCTATCGTCGCGATCACATATCCCCAGGCGACCCCCGCGCCTCCCATGATCGCGCCAAGCAGATATCCCAGCACCACGTTCAGCGCAGCCGTCATCACAAACGACCATGTGTTCCAGCGCAGCGAACCCGTGCCGAGGTTGACGAAATATGCCGGCCCCGCAAGCGTGTTGAACCAGTATGCTGCTGCCATAAGGGCGGCATACACGACGAATCCGTTCTCGTAATGCCCGATCCAGAGTTCGCCGACCAACGGGGCAACTGCCGCCACGCTTGCAAATAGCGGCAGAGAAAGAAAAAACGTTGCGCGATAGGAATCGGTGTATACATTCCCGATCTCCTCCGGCGCCTTTTCGTGAAGGGCGGCGACCCGCGGCACCACGACCTGATTTGCGGCCACCAGCAGCGCGCGGAACTGGGCCACCATACGGTTTGCCATTTCAAAATAAGCCATCGCGCTCAGTCCGCCGAATTTCGTCAACAGCGCTTTGGTGACCGGATCGACCAGCATTCCGAGTATGGTGGCAGCCTGAAAATTGAACCCGTACCGGAACATTTCGCGGAAGAGCCGGTAGTTCCATCCGAGCTTAATCAGGGGCAAGGAAGGAAGCTCGCGCCGGAGCAGCAGCCAGCCCCCGCATAACATCAACACCCCCTGCCCGATTTGTGCCCAGGCCAGGCCGATCAGTCCATGCCCGGGAACGAACAGCCAGGTCAGTCCCAGAAGCAGCGCAGACGCCGCCATGGACACCAGCACACGCAGGTCGATGCGCTGGCAGCCGTCCAGTCCGGCAAGGCAAACGCCCGCAATCGTCCCGATCCATGTCGATGCCATCGCATAAGGGATGATCGCAAGCGCATCGGCAATATGGGAAGACGGAACGACTCTCTCCAGCAGCCATACAACGAGCGGATAACCTGCGGCGAGCACACAGGCCAGAACGGCGCCGATGGCAAGCGAGGTCGTCTGGATGACTTCCGATGCTTTGACCTTGTCGCCGAGGGCGAGGTATTTGGCCGTGTATTTCACCGCGCTTCCGGCAAGCCCTATCTCCCCGATTTTTGAAATCGATGCGGTCGCCAGCACGACAGCCCAGACCCCCACCTGCTCCGCCCCTATCGTCCGCAACAGATAACGGTACAGCAGGAAAAGAACCGCGCCGGAGACGGCGACTTGGGCTACCGCCATGACGGCGTTCCTGGTTAAACCGCGAGCGCTCATTTTACGAAGAGCACCCTTGGCGGCGCCCCCCCGGAAAGTTCCGGCCTGTCGATTCGCAAGCCCCATCCCCACAGCCTGTCACAAGGCCTAGGCCCAGCGGGCTGGGCGCGACAAGAAAACATCCCGGCGATAGCGCCCATGACCTAGCTACTCGCTTCCCGCCGTTGCAGTTCGGCCCGGACCGCGGCGAGCAGCCCGTCGGTCGCGCTCTCAATCATATCCAGCGCCAGTTCGAAATGCTCCTCATTCGCGCCGTAGGGATCGGCGATTTCTCTCTCCTTGTAAATCCTGCTGTAAGACAGCAACAGCTGCGGCTTCTGCCACAGGTCCGGCTCGCCCAGTCTATGCAGCGCCGACATGTTTTTCATGTCCATCGCCAGCACATGGTCGAAGCGTTCGAGATCGGCACGCGCGATCTGCCGCGCGCGCAGCCCGGATATTTCATAGCCGCGCCGTCCCGCCGCCTGCTGCGCGCGCGGATCGGGCGCTTCGCCGACGCGATAGTCGTGCGTTCCCGCCGAATCGATCAGCAGCCGTTCGCCCAGCCCGGCCAGCGTTGCCTTGTGCCTGAACACCGCCTCGGCCATCGGCGAACGGCAGATATTGGCGGTGCACACGAACAGCACCCCGAGTTTGTTATCCATGCTGCGGGGCTCCCGTTTCACTGCCCGCCATGCCGTGGCGATCGAGATGCAGGGCGATCCAGCCCAGTGCCAGTATCACCATGAAGGTCGCCGCATTGGCGGGAATCTGCAAATTGAAGTCCACCGTGCTGTGGATCAGCAAGGCGACGATGCCCATGATGGACGAGAAAGCCATGCCGCGCATCAGGCCGTCGCGGCGGCGATACAAGGCCTTCAGCGCAGCCCACAGACTCGTCAGCACGACCAGCCCGAGCAGCGCCATGCCGATCACGCCGGTATCGGCCATGATCTCCAGATAGTCCTGATGCGCGTGGTCGTAGTACGCCACGATGTCGCCGCTGCGGTAACGCGTATAAGCCAGATGGAAGCTGCCGCCCCCCGTGCCCACGAGCAGATAGTCATTCAGCAAAGCGAGAGTAGTGAGGCTGACGTCGACCCGGTCCGCCTCCCGGGTCACCGAAGATTCCGCTATGCGTTGGGCCACTTTTTCCACGCCGAACCACGCGCCCACGATGAACAGGTCGATCACGACCAGGCTGGCGATCAGCATCACCGCCGAGCGCGTATCGCTGCGCCGGAACATCTGCCCGAACGATCCGGACTGGCTGCGGAACATCGCCAGCGCGAGCAATCCGGTCACCAGCATGCTGGCGAAGAAAGCGGTGTTGCCCATCCGGGAACGCGTCAACACCAAGCCGATCACCATCGTCGCCAGCATCAGCCT
>JBQGEN010000343.1:0-8791 GCA_052039615.1 Sideroxyarcus sp.
GCCGGGGCCGATGCCGGCGATGCGCAGCGCGATCTCCATGGTGCAGGTGCCGGAATTGAAGGTGCGCACCGGACGCCCGCCGAAGTAGGCAGATAGCTGCTTCTCGAACTCCTGCACCTTGGGGCCGCTGGTGATCCAGCCGGAGCGCAGCACGTCGCCGACGGCGGCGATGGCGGCTTCGTCGATGTAGGGTTTGGTGAAGGGAAGAAATTCAGACATGTTCAAGCTCTCGAAATGATGATGACGCCGACGATGATGACGGCCATGCCGACCAGTTTGGTGGCACTGAACGGTTCACCCAACAGGTAATACGCCGCGATGGCGTTCACCACGTAGGCCATGGACAGCATGGGGAAGGCGATGCTGACCGGCACGCGCGACAGCGCGAGTATCCACACCACCACGCTGATGCCATAGCAGAACAGCGCGGTGACGATATGCCACTCGGTCGCCAGCTTCCAGCCGATGGGCAGCACGTTCGCCGCGCTGAACTCGAAGTGGCCGATGGCGTTGGTGCCCGCCTTCATCAGGATTTGCGCGGCGGCGTTGAGCATCACGCCGGCGAAGATCAGGCTGAAACTGACGAGGTTCATGGCTTCATCACCACTACAAAATGCGAGTCACGGAAGATCTCCTTCATCGGCAGATGCAAAGCCTCCACTTGGTCGTACTGGTGCGTCTGCACGATGGCCAGCGCTTCCTTGTCCTTGTTCCATCGCTCGGCGAAGCCGGCCAGATCGGGGATCCATTTCTCCGGTTCCTGCTTGATGCCGAAATCCATCTCGTCCTGGTACTGCACCAGCGTGAAAGTACGCTTGATATAGAACGGCAAGGTCTGCTCGTAATACAGGATGGAATAGAACGGGATGTCCGGCTTCACGTAGGGCATGATGGCTTCGGCGACGTGGTAGGCCGAACGGTCGCGCGCGGCCGTGTTGTGTCCGGAGGTGCCGATCTGCGCTGCGACCAGCGAGGAGAATGCCAGCACGATGACCGCGAGCAACTTGCTCTCGCGGCGCAGCAGCCACAATCCGGCGCCAACTCCCGCGAACCACACCGCCGCGGCGACCGTCAGCCACACCGCATACGCGCTATACAGCTCCAGCTGCAGCGGCGTATCCGCGGTCCTGGCGGTGAATGGCGCGAGACCCAGCAGAATGGCGGCGATGAACAGCACCGGCAGGATCAGCCAGAACAGGCGTCGCGCCTGCATCTCGGCGATCTGCTTGCCCATCAGCAGCGCCAGCGCCGGGAACATAGGCAGCAAATAGGACGGCAGTTTGGAGCCGGAGATCGAAAAGAAGAAATAGATGAACACCGCCCACACCAGCAGGAAGCGCTCGGGGCTGAACTCCCTGGCCTGCCGTGCCGTGTTCTTCCAGGTGCGCACCAGCGTGTCGAACATCAGAAACACCCAGGGCAGCATGCCAAGCACCAGCACTGGCACGAAGTAGTACCAGGGCTGGTAGCGCCCGTGCACCTTGGTGGTGAAGCGCGTGTAGTGCTCGTAGATGAAGAAGCGGTCGAAGAACTCGGGATTGGCCTTGATCACCAGCACGAACCACGGTGCCGCGACCAACAGGAACACCAGCAGTCCGCTGAACCAGTGCATGCGTTTCCACACCATGACGTCGCGATTGAACACCGAATACAAAAACAGCGCCGCACCAGGGAGGATCAAGCCCATCAGGCCTTTGCTCAGCACCGCCAGCGCCAGACCGGCCCAGGCCAGCCACATCCAGTTGCGCCGCTGCGCGGCCTGCTCTTCTTTCTGCGCGATGAGCAGCGAGAAGATGCCGAGCGTGATGAAGAAGGTCACGCCCATGTCGAGCGTGTTGATGTGCGCCATCATCGAATACAACATGCTGCTGCCCAGCAGCAGTGCAGCATAGATACCCGCCTGGCGGCCGAACAGACGCGTCCCGGCGAACCATGCCAGAAGAATGCCGAGGAATCCGGTCAACGCGGCCCACAGGCGCGAAGTCCACTGGTGTTCGCCGAATACCTTGTAGGCCACGGCCGTCGCCCAGTATTGCAGGGGCGGCTTTTCAAAATACTTGAGTTCGTTCAGGCGCGGCGTGGTCCAGTCGCCGCTCACCACCATCTCGCGCGGGATCTCGGCATAGCGGCCTTCGTCGGGTTTGACCAGCTTGCGGTATTCGAGGTTGCCGAACCAGATGAGCGCGACTGCCAGCAACATCAGCCACAGTCCGCGGCGGGAAATATCATTCGTCATAGAGAGATCGATCAAGGGACTTTTAGCAGGCGCGGATTTTAACCCAAGTCCGGATCAGGAACCGTGCTTTTCCTGTACCACCGCACGCGCCCCGCCCTGCGCGAACGTGATGTCCAGCTTGTCGCCCGGAGCGATGCGCTCGCTGCTCGCCACGATGTTGCCCTGTGCATCGCGCACCATGCTGTAGCCGCGCGCCAGCACCTGCTGCGGATCGAGGTGCTGCAGATGCTGCTGCAAGGCGAGCAGACGCGCGTCATGGCGATCCAGCGTGCGCCGCATCGCAGCATTCAGATGGCGCGCCTGGTTCGCCTGCTGTTCGCGCAATCGCAGGATGTCCGGGCGCATCCCGCGCAGCCGCTGCCACAGCGCACTCCAGCGCCACTGCCGCTGTTGTGCCGCATTGGCCTGGGATATCCGCAGGCGCTGCTGCAACGCGCTCAACACCTCCGACTGCTGGCGGATGCGCTGCGCCGGGTGCACCAGCCGCCGCTGCAGATAGTCCACCTGCTGCATGCGCTGCTCGAACTGGCGCATGGCCGCGCGTTGCAGATGCCGGTGCTGCTGGGCCAGGCGCTGGCGCAATTCCGCCCGGTCCGGCACCACCGCCTGCGCCGCGGCCGTCGGCGTGGCCGCGCGCAGGTCGGCCACGAAATCGGCGATGGTGAAGTCGGTCTCGTGCCCCACCCCGCTCACCACCGGCACATGGCTGGCCGCGATGGCGCGCGCCACCACTTCCTCGTTGAACGCCCACAGGTCCTCGATGCTGCCGCCGCCCCGGCACACGATGAGCACATCGCACTCCGCACGCTGGCTCGCAGTCCGGATCGCCTGTGCGATCTTCTGCCCCGCCCCCTCGCCCTGCACCGGTGTCGGGTACAACAGCACCGGCACGCTGGGCATGCGGTTCGCCAGGGTACGCAACACGTCGCGCAAGGCGGCGGCCTGCAACGATGTCACGATGCCGATCTGTTTCGGCAGCAATGGCAGATCGCGCTTGCGTTCGGCATCGAACAGGCCTTCGCCTTCCAGCTTGGTCTTGAGCCGCTCGAACGCCTCGTACAGCGCGCCCAGCCCGGCCGGACGCATCTTTTCCAGCGTCAGCTGAAAGTCGCCGCGCGCTTCGTACAGCGTCGCCAGCGCCAGCACCTCCACCTGCATGCCGTTCGCCGGCCTGAAATCCAGATACTGGCTCTTGTGGCGGAACATCACGCAGCGCACCTGCGCCGCTTCGTCCTTGAGCGAAAAATACCAATGCCCGGAAGCTGCGCTGACGAAATTCGAGATCTCGCCGCGCACCCACATGAGCGGCAGTCCGCCCTCAATCAATTGTTTCGCCGCGAGATTCAGTTCGCGCACGCTCAACACACGGTTCTTGTCCATTCCCAACGTTCCGACTTTCCGCTCATGCAACTCAAAAAAATTCATCAATTAGGCCAAATGGCATATTGACAAACTCGCTTCCATCCACAACCCCAGCAAAATAGCCACCTCCAGCGGCATTCGCCTGCCGCGAAGATTGCAACTTACGATATCTCGTTGTTTTATATGATATTTATCGCGGTATATTTTTTGAGCGGCAGGCAAAAAATACCTACGATACAGGGCTTGCAGCATCCATCGCGAATATTCATCCACAAAGTTATCCACAGTTTTTGTGCATAAAAAAACAAATCGCTTATGCGACTTGAAGTTAGCTCAAACTGCGGCACCGCGCCTTGCTCAATCACGGCCCACAAGCTACAGTGCCGCCTTCGAATTTAAGCACACTTATCCGGAGACGTTGCGTGTTCACTCTAGTCGAAGCGGCCGGTTGGCCCATCTGGTTACTCATCATCGCATCCCTGGTCGCGGTCGCACTCATCACCGAACGCATCATCTACCTGCGCGGCAAGAACATCGTGCCGCCCAAACTGCTGGATGAGGTAGTGCAGGAACTCAAACAGAAGGGCGTCAGCCAGCAGATGCTGGCCCGCCTGCACGAAGGCTCGCCGCTGGGCATGGTGTTCGCAGCCGGCCTGAAGAACATCAAGAGCTCGCCCGAGGTCATGAAGGAAGCCATCGAAGAGGCCGGACGCTCCGCCGCGCATCAGCTGGAACGCTTCCTCACCACCATCGGCACGATCGCCTCGGTCAGTCCGCTGCTCGGCCTGTTCGGCACGGTGGTCGGCATGATCGAGATCTTCGGTTCGCAGAACGCGGGTGGTGCGGCCCCCACCGAACTGGCGCACGGCATCTCGGTCGCGCTGTACAACACCGCCTTCGCCCTGATCGTGGCCGTCCCCTGCATGATCGCCTATCGCCATTTCCGCGCCCTGGTGGACAGCTTCACCATCGAAATGGAGCAGCAAGCGATCAAGCTGGTCGAGACCCTGCACGGCGAGCGCAAATAAATGAATTTCCGGCGCGGACGCACTCGTGAGGAACCGGAGATCAACCTGATCCCGATGATCGACATCCTGCTGGTGATCCTGATCTTCCTGATGGTCACCACCAGCTACTCGAATTTCGCGCAGCTGCAGATCAACCTGCCGCAGGCCGCCGGCGAGGATGGCGCGCCCGCCGCCAGCACGCTGATCAACGTGGCCGTCGATGCCTCGGAACACTACGCGGTGAACAGCGTGCGCACCGTATTCAATGGCGTGCCCGACTTTGCCGAGACCCTGCGCAAGGCCGCCGCCGGCCAACCGGACCCGACCATCGTCATCAACGCCGACGCCAAGGCGCCGCACCAGTCCGTCATCAACATCATGGAGTCCGCGCGCCTGGCGGGTTTCGGTCGCATCACCTTCACCACGCAGAACCAGAGCAAGTAGACGTTCAGCATGGAACGGCTGCAACACTACTGGTATCGCCTTTCGCCGCTGCACCTGTTGCTGTACCCGCTCAGCCTGGTCTTTCGCGCGCTCGCCGCAGCGCGTCGCCTGCTCTATCGCAGCGCGTTGCTGGCCTCGCTCAGGCTGCCCGTGCCGGTCATCGTCGTCGGCAACATCAGCGTGGGCGGCACGGGCAAGACGCCGCTCACGCTATGGCTGGCGCAACAATTGATCGAGAACGGCTGGCATCCCGGCATCGTCAGTCGCGGCTACACCAGGGACGGCAGGCAAAAGGAAACGCCGCATGAAGTCACCAGCGACGATTCCGCAGACGCGGTCGGCGACGAACCGCTGCTGATGGCGCAGCGCGCGCTGTGCCCGGTGTGGATCGGCCGCGACCGTCCGGCCGCCGCACAAGCCCTGCTGCAAGCCCATCCCGAGTGCGACATCATCCTGAGCGACGACGGCTTGCAGCACTATCGTCTGAAACGCGACGTGGAGATCGTCGTGGTGGACGGCGCGCGGCGTTTCGGCAACGGCCTGCTGCTGCCCGCCGGGCCGCTGCGCGAACCGGTGTCACGCCTGCGGAAGGCGGATGCGGTGGTCGTCAATGGCGGCGAAGCGCGTGGCAGTGAATTCGCCATGCGCCTCGAAGGGACCCGTTTCTACAACCTGCTCAATCCCGAGATGGTCGTGTCTGCCGGCGAGTTCGCCGGTCAGCGCCTGCACGCCATCGCAGGCATCGGCCATCCGCAGCGTTTCTTCCGTCACCTGCAACAACTCGGCTTGGCATGCAAAACGCACGCCTTCCCGGATCATCACCGCTACATGGCAGGCGACATCGCCTTCGCCGATGCGGATGCGATACTCATGACGGAAAAAGATGCGGTAAAATGCGCCGCATTCGCCACCGAGCAATGCTGGGTGCTGCGTGTGGATGCGCAACCCAGCCCGGCTCTCACCCAACTTATCCTGAAAAAGGTCACGCCATAATGGATGCAAAACTTCTCGACATTCTGGTTTGCCCGCTGTGCAAATCCCCCCTCATCTACCGCAAGGCGGAACAGGAACTGATCTGCAAGCCGGACCGGCTGGCCTTCGCGATCAAGGACGGAATCCCGGTGATGCTGGCGGACGAAGCGCGCGAACTCACCACGCAAGAGCTTGAAGCCCTCAAATGAGTACCTACAGAAGGTGTCACCAGCAGTCCGAATGCAGCAGGTTTCAATGAACTTCCAGGTCGTCATCCCCGCCCGCTTCGCCTCCACCCGTCTGCCCGGCAAACCGCTGCTGGATATTTGCGGCAAACCGATGGTGGTGCGCGTCGCAGAACAGGCCGCACAAAGCGGCGCGCGCCAGATCATCATCGCCACCGACCACCAGCCCATCGTCGCCGTCGCGCATGAACATGGCTTTCAGGCCTGCATGACGCGCGCCGATCATGCCAGCGGCACGGACCGCATCGCCGAGGTGGCGGCCCAGCAGGGCTGGGCCGACGACACCATTGTGGTCAACGTGCAGGGCGATGAGCCGCTGATCCCGCCGCAACTCATCAGCGCGGTGGCGCAACATCTGCACGACCATCCCGAATGCGCCATCGCCACCGCCTGTCACCCCATCCATGACGAGGCGTCCATGCGCAACCCGAACATCGTGAAAGCCGTGCTGGACAAGCATGGCAACGCGCTGTATTTCAGCCGCGCCCCGATCCCGTGGCCGCGCGATGCGTATGCAAACAACCAAGCCTTGCCAAAAGACGTGAACGTGCTGCGCCATATCGGCATCTACGCCTATCGCGCCAGCTTCCTGCGCGCCTATGGCCTGCTCGCCCCCGCCCCCATCGAACAAGTGGAGTCGCTGGAACAGCTGCGTGCGTTGTATCATGGCTACAAGATCGGCGTAACCAAGACCGATCAGGCACCACCGAGCGGTGTCGACACCGAACAGGATTTGGGGAACGCGCGGCGTCTTTACACCGAATTACATAATGGATTTAATCAAAAGGGATTACATCAATGAAACTGATTCTGTTGGGCGCTCCTGGCGCAGGCAAAGGTACCCAGGCCAATTACATCAAGGAAAAATACGGCATACCCCAGATCTCCACCGGCGACATGCTGCGCGCGGCGATCAAGGCGGGCACCCCGCTCGGTCTCGCCGCCAAGAAGGTGATGGATGCCGGTAACCTGATCTCTGACGACATCATCATCAATCTGGTGAAGGAGCGCATCAAGGAGGCGGATTGCGCCAAGGGTTTCCTGTTCGACGGTTTTCCGCGCACCATCCCGCAGGCACAGGCGATGAAGGACGCTGGCATCAAGATCGATTACGTGGTGGAGATCGACGTGGCGGACACCGAGATCGTCCAGCGCATGAGCGGCCGCCGCGTGCATCCGGCATCCGGCCGCACCTATCACGAGGTGTTCAACCCGCCCAAGGTGGCGGGCAAGGATGACATCACCGGCGAAGACCTGGTGCAGCGCCCGGACGACGCCGAGGATACCGTCCTCAAACGCCTCACCGTCTACCACGAGCAGACCAAACCCCTGGTCGAGTACTACACCGCATGGGCGAAAGCGGGCGATGCGCAGGCCCCCAAGGTCCTGCACGTTCCCGGTGTCGGCAGCGTGGAGGGTATCCGCGACCAGGTCTTCCGCGTATTGGGCGGCTAGGCATGGCAACCAAGCCGATACTCACACTGGAAGATGCCAGGCGCATCGCGGCCGCAGCCGAGGCCGAGGCGCGCGCCAACGAGTGGAAGGTGGTCATCGCCGTGGTGGATGACGGCGGCCATCTGCTCTATCTGCAGCGCAGCCACGACACGCAGTTTGGCAGCGTCGAGACCGCCATCGCCAAAGCCCACGCTGCGGTCGCCTTCCAGCGCCCGACCAAGGCTTCGGAAGATGCGGTGACGAGCGGTCGGCTGATCCACCTCGCCCTGCCCGGCGTCATCCCGGCGGAAGGCGGTGTACCGCTGATGCGCGAGGGGATCATCGTCGGCGGCCTCGGCATCAGCGGCGTGCGCTCCTTCCAGGACGGTCAGGTCGCTCAGGCGGGCGCGAGCGGACTCGACCAGCGCTGATCTCGTAAACGCAGCAGTTCTGCAAGACGGCAAAAGAAAACGGGCATCATCCTTGACGGATGATGCCCGTTTTTCGATGCGGCAGAAACTCGCCTAGCCCGGAACGCGATAGTTGTCCTGCGTCATCAGGTCGATGCCGCACGGCAACGCTTCGATCCAGTTCAGGAACTCGTTCACCATCTTCTTGCCCCTGAATGCGCGTCCGTGCTGCGGCACGATGGCTTCGACATCCAGCTGGCGCACCATGTTGACCCATAGACGGCATATCTTGTTGGAGACCATATAACGCTTGTGGAAGCCTTCCATGTACTGGATGTGCTTCTTGAAGTCCTCCACCGGCGAATCCGCCTCGGTATGGCCGACGATGGAAGCGCCCATGTCCCCCGAGAACAGGATCTTGCTGATCGGGTCATAGAACTGGAAATTGCCTTCCGAGTGCATGAAGTGCGCCGGCACCGCCTTGATGACGGCTTCGCCCAGCGGCAGGTTCATACCCTCGTCCGAGATCCCGAACACGCGCCCGAGCGAATTGTCGCCGCTGCAGAAGTGCGGCACGAAACGCACCCACAGTTTGGAGATCATCACCTTGCAGTCGGAGTGGATCATCCACTTGTTGACGGAAGCGATGATGTCCGGATCCGGGTGGGAGGCCAGGATATA
>JBQGEN010000344.1:0-2361 GCA_052039615.1 Sideroxyarcus sp.
GCATGCTGCAGCAATTGCGTCATGTGCACGGCGCTGATGCGCTCCTGGCGCGACAGTCCGGCGCCGTTCTCCAGCACTAGGTCCTCGAAATCCATGCGGTTGCGCGCAAGCCAGCTGCGCATGGTGAATACGCTGCGCTCGAGCGTGAGCGGATGGGCGTTGAAGCCGGCCGTGGCGCCCTCGTCTGTCAACAGGGGCTGCTCGTCCAGCGCCGGACCCACCTCGCCCAAGGTCAGGAACAATTGGCGTGCCATGACGTTGTTGCTGAACTTATTGATGTCGCGAATGACGGTGCTTAACGGCTCGGAACGGTGGATGGAGAACAGCCTGGCATTGCCTTCGACCACCCCGTCGCGCTGCTTGCCCTGCAGCGTGCCGCCGAGTTCCTGCCACACTGCGCGGAAGGCAGATTCCAGGAAGCGTGTGTGTGGCAGCAGGCTCAGGTTCTGCTCGCGCTCGCCGCAGACGACGGGATAGTCGCCCTGCAGCACGACGCTGTCGCCATTTGGCTGCACGGAGAATTGATCGTCCCAGTTGCTGCAGTTCACGTCGCTACCATTGCGTGCGAGCTGGTTTTCCAGCGTGATGCCGTCGAACGGGGGGTCGCTGACGACCTTCAGGTCGTCACCGTCCGGCAGGTAGCGCAAGCGCAGGGTGTTGAAATTGAGCAGCAGCGCATCGGGACCGACGTTGTAGGCGCGTACCGGATCGCTGTCGAATTGCCCGGGATCGTGTGCCGGCAGGTCGAAGCGGCTGCGATCAAACACGAGGTCGCCGCGTATCTCGCGCAGGCCGCGCGCTCGTAGTTCGGAGAGCCACAGCCAGAACTGCTCGATGGTGAACTTCGGATCGCCATACCCCTTGAGGATCAGATCGCCGTTCAGCACGCCGTCCTTCAGTTCGCCGGCTATCCAGGCCTCGGTCTTCCAAGTATAAGCCGGCCCGAGCAGATCGAGCGCGGCGTAGGTGGTGAGCAGCTTCATGGTCGAAGCCGGGTTCATCGCACGCTTGGCGTTGACGCTGATGAAAGGGACGCGTTTGCCGACTTCAATGACTTCGACGGCGATGCCGGACTGCGGGATGCCTGCCTTCTTCAGTGCCTCGCTGACCGTCGCCGGCAGCGCCGCCGCATGGGCGCCGGAGAAGCAGAACAGGGCGAGCAGGGGGGCAAGCAGTCTCATGACAATGTCTCGATGACGGTCAGCGTGCGTGCGACCAGCATCTGCATTTCCTCTTCGGTGATGATGTAGGGCGGCATGAAATATATCGTGTCACCCATAGGCCGTAACAACAACTCGTGCCGTAAGCCGAGGCTGAAGCAGCGTTGCGCAAAGTCGGCATGCGCCGTCTCCACCTCGAATGCCCAGACCATGCCGGTGTTGCGGAAGTTCCGCACTTTGGGGTGTTCGCGCAGCGGCTGGGCGATGCGGTTGAAAAAGGCCGCCTTGCCGCGGTTGGCGTTGAGCACGTCGTCCTGCGCGAAGATGTCCAGCGTGGCGAGCGCGGCGCGGCAGGCCAGCGGGTTGCCGGTGTAGGAATGCGAATGCAGGAAGCCGCGCGCGGTATCGTCCGCGTAGAAGGCGCGGTAGATGTCGTCGGTCGTCATCACGATGGACAGCGGCAGGTAGCCGCCGGTGATGCCCTTGGAGAGCAGCAGGAAGTCGGGCCGGATGTTCGCCTGCTCGCAGGCGAACAATGTTCCCGTTCTGCCCATGCCCACGGCAATCTCGTCGGCGATCAGGTGCACGTTGTACTGCGAACACAACTCGCGCGCATGGTGCAGATAGGCCGGGTGATACATCGCCATGCCTGCCGCACCCTGAATCAGCGGCTCGACGATGAAGGCGGCGATGTGTTCGTGGTGCCGTTGCAGATGTTCGGCGAGCGCATCGGCGCAACGCCGTGCGTAGCTTTCCGTGCTTTCCCCGCGCTCCGCGTTGCGCCAGTCCGGGCTGGGCACGGTGGCGTTCTGGCGGATGAGGGGGCCGTAGGCATCGCGGAACAACGCGACATCGGTCACCGACAGCGCGCCCAGCGTCTCACCGTGGTAGCTGTTTTGCAGACTGACGAATTGCGTTTTCTCCGGCTGGCCATTGTTGCGCCAGTAGTGGGCGCTCATCTTCAGCGCGATCTCGGTGGCCGAAGCGCCGTCCGAACCATAGAAGCAATGTCCCAGTCCGGCGGGAGCGAGTTCGCGCAGCCGCTCCGACAGCTGCACCACCGGCTCATGGGTAAAGCCCGCCAGCATCACATGTTCCAGTTTGCCCAGTTGATCGGCGAGCGCGGCGTTGATGCGCGGGTTGCAGTGGCCGAACAGGTTCACCCACCAGGAACTGACCGTATCCAGATAGCGTTTGCCGT
>JBQGEN010000345.1:0-2414 GCA_052039615.1 Sideroxyarcus sp.
GCTGTCGATGCCGCCGACGACCACGCTCCTGCCGATGTGCAGTGCCAGGGTGTCCGTCAATGCCTGTGCGTATACCGGATAGGGCCTGTCCATGAACATCACCGCTTCGCCGAAACTCTGGCCGGGACCGAACAGTTCCACCACTTTTTCGATGCCCTGCGGTGAGGTCAAGGCCAGCTTGACCTTGCCGTGAACCACCACATAGAAACCGTTGGAAGGATCGCCGCGCTGGAACAGTACGTCGCCGCGCGCCAAGCGAAGTTCGCGCGTGCCTTGGGCGATGCGTTCGATCTCATCCGGCGACATCTCGCAAAACAGCGGGAGATGGGCGAGGACGGCGGTGATCTTCACTGGATTGCTCAAGGCGGCTCCTGACGGGCGGGGAGCCGGATTATAGGTCATGCGCCGCGAGTGGCGCGCTGCGCCGCAAGGCATCGGATTTTGCATCCTTGATTCCGGTCAAGGCGGTCGGCGGCCGCGGCACCGAGAATCCGTCACGGCCGATCCGGCATTCCATACAGCAGGAGTTTCATACGATGACGACAATCAGCGGTTTTCTCGCCCCCGATCACAAGCGTTGCGACGCGCTGTTCGCCGCGACCGAAATCTCGGCGAGCGATGGCGAGTGGGGAAAGGCAGCGGCGGAGTTCGGCGACTTCCGCGATGCGCTGCTGCACCACTTCGCCATGGAGGAGGAAGTCATGTTCCCCGCTTTCGAGAACAGCACCGGCATGACGCAAGGCCCGACCGCGGTGATGCGCTCCGAGCACCGCCAGATGACCGGCCTGCTCGACCAGATGGCCGGGGCCATTGCGCGCCAGGACAGCGCTGCCTATCTCGGCGATGCCGACACGTTGCTCATCATCATGCAGCAGCACAACGTCAAGGAAGAGCAGATGCTGTACCGCATGGCCGACCAGGCGCTGGCCGGCGAACTAGACGCGGTGGTCGGGCGCATGCGTGCCCTGGCCTGATGCCATGGCGGAGCGCATCGTCGACGCGCGCTGGCTGGCGCCGCCCGAGCCGTTCGAACTCACCCTGGCTGCGCTCGACGTGCTTGAGCCGGACGAGCACTTGCGCCTGCTGATCCACCGCGAGCCTTATCCGCTGTATGCCATCCTGCAGGAGTGGGGCTACGGCTACCGGATCCATGCCTGCGACGACGGCAGCTACGAGATACTGATCTGGCGCCAGGGGCAGGCCGAACCCGGCGGGCAGGCGGACGCGTGAATCCGGCGGCCAGCCTGTCGCTGGAGCAGGCGCCGCCGTTCGGCGTGCCGCTGCGCTTCTTCCTCACCGCACCCTTGTTTGCGCTGGCCGCGGCGCTGCTCATGCTGTGGCAGGGGCCGGACCTGTTCGGCAGCCGCTGGCATCCGGCCACGCTGGGTCTCACGCACCTGCTGACCCTGGGCTACTTGGGGCTGGTCATGCTGGGGGCGATGCTGCAGATGTTGCCCGTGGTTGCGGGCACGCCGCTGCGGCTGCCGCAACGGGTGGCCGCCATCGTGCATGCGCTGGCGACGACCGGCATCGTCCTGCTTGGTTGCGGGTTCGTGTTCGGCGTGCCGCTCGCCCTGCAGATCGCGCTGCCGACGCTGGGGATCGCTCTGTTCTTTTTCGCCGCGATGGTCCTCATCGCCTTGCACCACGCGTTGCCGCAGAACATGACCGCGCGCGCGATGCGCCTCGCGGCGCTGATGCTCGTGGCCACGGTGGCGCTGGGCCTGACGTTGCTGAGCAACCACGCGTTCGGCTGGTGGCTGCAGGCGCGCGTGGCGCTGGCCGACCTTCACCTCACCTGGGGCTTGCTGGGGTGGGTCGGCATACTGGTCGTCGGTGTCGCGTATCAGGTCGTGCCCATGGTCCAGCTCACGCCGGCCTATCCAGCTCGGCTCACGCGTTGGCTGGCGCCGTTGCTGTTCTGCCTGTTGTTGGCGCTGGCGCCGGCCATTCATGCCCCCGCGCTGCGACTGGCGCTGGAGATGCTGCTGGCGGCGGGTTTTGCCATGTTCGCGCTGACCACCCTGCGGCTGCAGACGCAGCGGCGGCGCAAGCTGCCCGATGTGTCCCTCGATTTCTGGCGCGGCGGCATGGCGAGCCTGCTGGCGGCGATCGCGCTCTGGCTTGCGGCGCAGGCGGTCCCGTCCATAGGCGACGGGCAGGGCTACGCCATGCTGCTGGGCGTGCTGACGATCGTCGGCTTCGCCATGTCGCTCGTCAACGGCATGCTCTACAAGATCGTGCCGTTCCTGGTGTGGTTCCACCTGCAGAGCCGGCGCGGCGCGGCCGGCCCCAAGGTGCCCAACGTGCGGGAGGTCCTGCCGGAGGCGCGCATGAGATGGCAGATGCGGCTGCATTTCGCGGCCCTGTGCGCGCTGCTCGCGGCCGTGCTGTTTCCGGCCGCATTCACCTAT
>JBQGEN010000346.1:0-19552 GCA_052039615.1 Sideroxyarcus sp.
CCAATGTCGCGCATCACACCGGCGGTCTGCTCCACCGCCGTGCCGCTCGGCATGTCGATCACCACCTGGAACTCGGACTTGTTGTCGAACGGCAGCATCTTCAGCACCACCAGCTTAACCACCGCCAGCGACACGGCGAACAGCAGGGCGCCGACGATCGCCAGCCACAACTTGCGCCGCATCGGCTTGCCATGCTCGCGGTTCAGGAACGGCCCCAGACGTTGGCGGAAGAAGCGCGAAAGCGCGGTCTCTTCTTCGTTCTTCACCACGGCGTGGTGCGGCCCCGCCAGCTTGTGTGCCAACCAGGGCGTGACGATGAAGGCGATGGCCAGCGAGATCAGCATGCCCATGCTCGCATTGATCGGGATCGGGCTCATGTACGGCCCCATCAGGCCGGACACGAAGGCCATCGGCAGCAGCGCCGCGATCACGGTGAAGGTGGCGAGAATGGTCGGGCTGCCGACCTCGTCCACCGCTTCCGGGATGATCTCGGACAAGGGCTGGTGCTGCGCCAATTCGCGGCGGCGGTGGATGTTTTCCACCACCACGATGGCATCGTCGACCAGGATGCCGATGGAGAAGATCAGCGCGAACAGCGACACGCGGTTGAGCGTGAAGCCGTAAGCCCAGGAAGCGAACAGCGTCACCGCCAGCGTCAGCAGCACCGCGATGCCGACGATGACCGCCTCGCGGCGGCCGAGCGCGAACCACACCAGCGCGACCACGGCGAAGGTGGCGAAGAACAGCTTCTGGATCAGCTTCATCGCCTTGTCGTTGGCGGTCTCGCCATAGTTGCGCGTGATGGTCACCTGCACGTCGTCCGGGATCACGCTGCCCTTGAGTTCGTCCACGCGCTGCAGCAGCTTGTTGGCCACATCCACCGCGTTCTCGCCCGGCTTCTTGGTCACGGCCAGCGTCACCGCGCCGAATTCGCCGCGGGCCTCGATGGCCTTGTCCCCCGCCGCCGCGCCCGTGCCCAGCCACACGTAGCTCACAGGCTGATCGGCGCCGTCCAGCACCTCCGCCACGTCGCGCAGGAACACCGGCTTGCCGCCGGTCATGCCGACCACCAGCTGGCTGACCTCGCCCGCGTCGCTGAGGAAGGTGCCGGTCTGCACCAGCACCTCGCGATTGTTCTGCACCAGGCTGCCGGCACTGTGCGAGACGTTGGACGCCTGCAATGCCGCGCGCACTTCCTGCACCGACAACTGGTGCGCGTTCAACGCTTCCGGATCGAGCAGCACGCGGACCACGCGCGGCGTCGCGCCCAGCGTGGAGACTTCGCGCGTGCCCGGCACGCGCTTCAACTCGGCTTCGATGGCGTGGGCGACCTGCGACAGCTCGACCGCGCCGCTGGCGGTCTGGTCGCGCCACAGGGTGAGCGCCAGCACCGGCACATCGTCGATGCCCTTGGCCTTGATGATGGGCTGCATGACGCCCAGCGTGGTGGGCAGCCAGTCGGAATGCGACAGGATCACGTCATACAGCTTCACCAGCGAAGGCACATGCAGCTCGCCAACCTTGAACTGCACGGTGAGCACGGCCATGCCCGGCTGCGACATGGAATAGACGTGATCGACGCCGGCGATCTGCGACAACACCTGCTCGGCCGGGGTCGCGACCGTGTTGGCTACGTCCTGCGCCGAGGCGCCGGGATAGGCGATCAGCACATTGGCCATGGTGACGTTGATCTGCGGCTCTTCCTCGCGCGGCGTCACCAGCACGGCGAACAGGCCGAGCAGCATGGCGACCAGCGCCAGCAGGGGCGTCATCTGCGAATGCAGGAAGACGCGGGCGATACGACCGGAGATGCCCATGCTCATCGCTTGAGCTCCGACGCGGCCATGCCGGCCTTCACCGCCTCACGCGCCACGCGTTCGCCGACGTTCAGGCCTGCCAGCACCTCGATCTCGTTCTGCGCGTTCGCCTCGCCCAGGCGCACCTGGCGCAGGCGCGGCGCACCCTTGTCGTCCACCACGTATACCGCCACCACCTCGCTGCGGCGCACCACGGCGCTGGCCGGGATCAGCAGCTTGCTCGCCTTGCCCACCACGAAATGCGTGCGCACGAACATGCCGGGGTAGAGGCCGGCCTGATTGGACGGCAGATCGACGCGCACCTGCGTGCTGTGCGTGCGCGCATCGGCGGAAGGCTGCACCGTCACCGCGGCGGCATCGATCCAGCGGTTGAGCGAGGGCACCTCGATGGCCACCGTCGGGCGCGTGCCGATGTCCTTCAGCTTGTGCTGCGGCACGTTGGCGATCACGCGCAGTTGCGACGGGTCGAAACCGGTCATCAGCGGCTTGCCCACCGTAACCATCTCGCCCAATTCGACCATGCGCGCCGACACCACGCCGCCGTAGGGCGCGATCACCGCGGTATAGCTTTGCGCCAGGGCGGACTGCTGCGCGCCCGCCTCGCTGGCTTCGGCCTGTGCCCTGGCCATCTCGTAATCCGACTTGGCCTTGTCCAGCGCGGCCTGGCTGATGAACTTCTGCTCGAACAGCTGCTGCGAACGCTCGTAGTTCAGGCGCGCGTTCTGCAGGGCGGCCTGTGCCTGCGACAGCTGCGCACGACTGCCCGCCAGCGCCTGTTCGGCCTCTCGCTCATCGATGCGCAGGATGATCTGGCCCTTGCTCACGCGGTCGCCCACGTCAAAGAATATTCCCTTCACCCGCCCGGAGATCTGCGCCGACACGGTGGACTGGCGCGTCGCTTCGACCACGCCGTCGACGCTGTAGGTCTGCTCGACTTCGCGCAGTTGCACCGGCGCCGTCGCCAGCGGTTCCGCCGCCTGCGCGGCAAGGCCGAGCAAGCCGGCCGACAGCCCCAACAACAAACCGAGATTTCGTTTCATAGCCTTACCTCAATGATGATATGTTTGCATATTAGCATATTCTAATATGCATGCCAAGGTGGCCGGTCCGCCGGGCTGCGGAGCTAGATGGAGCAAAACACGTCGCGCATCATGCCCACCAGCTTGAGCGTGCGCGGATCGCCGATACGATAGTAGACGCGATTGGCGTCCTTGCGCGTGGACAGTACGCCCTTGTCGCGCAGGATGGCAAGGTGCTGGGAGATGTTGCTCTGCGAGGTGCCGACGCTGTCCACGATCTCCTGCACGCTCAACTCCTTGTCCGCCAGCACGCACAGTATCTTGAGGCGCAAAGGGTGGGCGATGGCTTTCATCGCCAGCGACGCCTGCAGGATGTCTTCGTCTTTATCGATCAGTTTTTTCGTCATGTCCTTAGTGTCACCGTCGGATGCAGGGGCATCTCGCCCCCAAATCGGCTAAAATCGCGTCTCCGCGCATTCAGTGCGCCCGCTAAATTAGCAACTACTTATATTTTGATATCTTGGTGAAAAAAAAGCCAGCATGACCGACCGTTCCACTCAAGCAATCACCCCCGTCCTTCTGCTCATCCTCGATGGCTTCGGCTACCGCGAGGATGCCGACTTCAATGCCGTCGCCCATGCGCGCAAGCCGAACTGGGACAGGCTGTGGCGCGAATATCCGCACACGCTCATCAACACCTCCGAACTGTCCGTCGGCCTACCCCACGGACAGATGGGCAATTCCGAGGTCGGACACCTGAACATCGGCGCAGGGCGCGTGGTGTATCAGGATCTGACCAAAGTGGACCTGGCCATCGAGAACGGCGGCTTCTACGGCAACCCCGCACTGGTCCAGGCGGTGGAGGACGCCAAACAGCGTGGCACGGCACTGCATATCCTGGGCCTGCTCTCCCCCGGCGGCGTGCACAGCCACGAGGCGCACATCCACGCCATGCTGGAACTGGCGGTGCGCGCCGGACTTAAGAATATTTTCATCCATGCCTTCCTCGACGGCCGCGACACGCCGCCGCGCAGCGCCGGGCAATCGCTGCAGGCGCTGCAGGACAAATGCGCGCAGCTCGGTGCGGGGCGCATCGCCAGCATCGTCGGGCGCTATTTCGCCATGGACCGCGACAACCGCTGGGAGCGCGTGCAGCTCGCCTACGACTTGCTCACGCTGGGCCAAGCGCCGTTCACCGCCGCAGATTCGCTCGCGGGCCTGGACGCAGCCTATGCGCGCGGCGAGAACGACGAATTCGTCCAGGCCACCGCCATCGGCGCACCCGCCCCGATGCAGGACGGCGATGCGGCAGTGTTCATGAACTTCCGCGCCGACCGCGCGCGTGAGATCACCCGCGCCCTGACCGACGATCAGTTCGACGGCTTCGCCCGCACACGCTTCCCCCGGCTGGCCAACTTCACAACGCTGAGCAGCTACGGCGAGGATTTCCATCTGCCCTGCGCCTACACCGCCGACGCCATCCACAACGGCTTCGGCGAATACCTGTCCCATCTGGGGCTGACGCAGCTGCGCATCGCCGAAACGGAGAAATATGCGCACGTGACCTACTTCATGAACGGTGGCAAGGAGCAGCCCTACCCCGGCGAGGACCGCATCCTGGTGCCGTCGCCCAAGGTCGCGACCTATGACCTGAAGCCGGAGATGAGCGCATTCGAGGTCACCGATAAGCTGGAGGCGGCCATCCGCAGCAAACAGTACCAGGCCATCCTGTGCAACTACGCCAACGGCGACATGGTCGGCCACAGCGGCATCATGGAGGCTGCGGTGCAGGCAGTGGAAGCGCTCGATACCTGCGTCGGCCGCGTGGTGAACGCGATGCTGGAAAGCGGCGGCGAAGTGCTGATCACCGCCGACCACGGCAACGCCGAGCAGATGCTGGACCGCACCACCAATCAGGCGCATACCGCGCACACCCTCAATCTGGTGCCCTTCCTCTACATCGGCCGCAAGGCGGACATCGCCGCGGCGGGCACAGGCGCGCTGCAGGATGTCGCCCCGACCCTGCTTGCGATGATGGGCCTGCCGCAACCGCCGGAGATGACCGGCAAGTCGCTGATCCGGATCCGGTGACCGCGGCACTGCGCTCCGCCCTGCTGACAGCCCTGCTTTTCGCGGGTGCGGCGCACGCCACGCAACAGGACGATCTGGAGAAGCTGCGCAAACGCATCGCCGCGCTGCAGCAGGATTTCGAAAGGACCAACGAGTCGAAATCCGAAGCAGCGGACGAACTGCGCGAGTCCGAGCGCGCCATCAGCGACAGCAACCGCACGCTGCATCGGCTCACGCAACAGCAACAGGCGGCCAACCGCGAACTGGCGCAGCTGCAGCAGCGCGCGACCGCCATGGACCGGGAGTTGCAGGGACAGCAAGCCATGCTGGGCCGCCTGCTCTATGAGCAGTATCTGGTCGGCGGCGAGCAGGAATATCTCAAGCTGCTGCTCAACAACGATGACCCCAACCAGGTCGCGCGCGAATTGCACTATTACGGATACATCGCACGCGACCGCGCCGACACCCTCAAATCGCTGCGCGGCGGGTTGGCTAAGTTGCGCGCGGTGACCGACCAGGCGCGGCGGAAGCATGACGAGATCGCGGCACTGCGCGCCGAAGAACAGGAACAGCAGAAACATCTGGAGCGGGACAAGCGCACGCGGCAGCAGATGCTGCAGCGCATAGCGCTGCAGCTGAAACAACAACGGCGCGAGATCGGACGTCTGCAGCGCAACGAGAGCCGCCTGTCGCAACTGATCGAAAAACTGGCGCGAGTGCTGCCCGATGGCAAAGGGAACGAAATCGCCTTCAGATCGCTCAAAGGCAAATTGTCCATGCCGGTCAAGGGCAAGCCCGGCAACAAATTCGGCGCACGCCGCCCGGAGAGTACCCTGACCTGGACCGGCTGGTTCTTGCACGCCGCCGCCAGCCAGCCGGTGCGGGCAGTTGCCGCCGGGCGCGTGGTGTATGCCGACTGGCTGCGCGGCTTCGGCAACCTGCTCATCGTCGACCACGGCCAGGGCTACATGAGCCTGTACGGCAACAACGAGACGCTCTACAAGCAGGTGGGCGACAGCTTGCGCGGCGAAGACATCATCGCCGCCGTGGGTAGCAGCGGCGGCAACGAGGATTCCGGTTTATACTTCGAACTGCGTTTCGAGGGAAAACCGTTCGATCCAACCCCCTGGATCAGGAAACGCTAGAACAGAAAGGTCATCCATGCGTAGTCGTATCGAAAAAATCGGGTTGGTCGGTGTCGGCCTGCTGGCCGGCCTGTTGATCAGCCTGCATTTTGCCGCCGTCGCGGACAAGGACACCGAGCTGCCGTTGCCGGTGGAGGAACTGCGCGCCTTCTCCGAGGTGTTTGGCCGCATCAAGAGCGACTATGTGGAACCGGTGAGCGACAAGAAGCTCATCACCGAAGCGATCAACGGCATGCTCTCCGGGCTCGACCCGCACTCCGCCTATCTGGACGCGGACGGGTTCAAGGACCTGCAGGCTGGAACCCAAGGCGAGTTCGGCGGCCTCGGCATCGAGGTCGGCATGGAAGACGGACTGGTCAAGGTCATCTCGCCAATCGAGGATACGCCCGCATTCAACGCCGGCATCAAGAGCGGCGACCTCATCATCAAGCTCGACGACACACTGGTAAAAGGACTCAACCTGAACGACGCAGTGAAGCGCATGCGCGGCAAGCCGGGCAGCACCATCCTGCTGACCATCGTGCGCAAGGAAGAACCCAAACCGCTGCAGATCCGGGTCACCCGCGCCGTCATCAAAGTGCAGAGCGTGAAATCCAAACTGGTCGAGCCGGGCTACGCTTTCGTACGCATCACCCAGTTCCAGGAACACACCGGCGAAAACCTGGCCAGCGCCCTGACCAATCTGTACAAGCAGAACGACGGCGCGCTGAAAGGCCTGGTACTCGACCTGCGCAACGATCCGGGCGGTCTGCTGACCGGTGCGGTCGGCGTGTCGTCCGCCTTCCTGCCCAAGGACGCGCTGGTCGTCTATACCGAGGGGCGTACCGACGATGCCAGGATGCGCCTCAGCGCCACGCCGGAAGATTATCTGCGCGGCAACGGCAAGAGCGATTACCTGAAGGGCGTGCCCGAGGCGTTCAAGACCGTGCCTATGGTGGTGCTGATCAACGGCGGCTCGGCCTCGGCTTCCGAGATCGTCGCCGGCGCGCTGCAGGACCACAAGCGCGCCGTCATCCTGGGCACGCAATCGTTCGGCAAAGGCTCGGTGCAGACCATCCTGCCGCTCGGCAACAACACCGCGATCAAGCTCACCACCGCGCGTTATTACACGCCGGGCGGCCGCTCCATCCAGGCCAAGGGCATAGTTCCGGACATCGTAGTGGAAGACCCGGCCGCCGCCGCGCTGGATAGCCCGTTCCGCCTGCGCGAGGCCGACCTGGACAAGCACCTGAGCAACGGGCAGGACGAGGAAAAGAGCGCCCCCCCCGCCAAGCCCGCGACCAAGGGGCCGGCAAAAACCAGGGAAGGCGACGCCGCCAAGCCCGAGTTCGCCGAGTTCGGCGCGAAGAACGACTACCAGTTGAACCAGGCGCTGAACCTGCTCAAGGGCATGAGCATCCTGCGCGGAAAGTGACGAGATGAACCCGTTCGAACTGCAGAAGCAACGCTTGCTGGTATTCAGCGACAATACGCCTGAGCAGATCGAGCAGGCCTATCTGCTGCTGAGCGGGCTGGAGAACTTCCACGTCGAACGTGGTGCGCAACCGAACAGCCTGCTGATCCGCTACAGCATCGAGCACTACTCGCTGGAAGCGCTGGAAAAAGCGCTCGCCCGCGAAGGCTTCCGCCTGAAGATCGGGCTGCTGGAGAAGATCAAAAGACTACTGATCAATTACTGCGAAGACGTGCAGTATCACAACCTGAAGACGCCGGAGCCGCGCACCAAGAACAATTCGCACGAGATTTTCGTGCGTGCCTACGAACACCACCCGCACGGCAATCACGACGACACGCCGAAAGAACTTCGCGAGTTCAAGTGACCGGCATGGATGATCAACAGTTACTCCGCTACAGCCGCCACATTCTGTTGCCCGAGATCGGCATCGAGGGCCAGCACAAGCTGCTGGCTGGGCATGCGCTGATCATCGGCGCCGGCGGCCTGGGCTCGCCGGCCGCTCTGTTCCTGGCCGCCAGCGGTGTCGGGCGCATCACGCTGTGCGACGACGACGTGGTCGATCTCACCAACCTGCAGCGCCAGATCGCCCATCGCACCACGACCATCGGCTTGGCGAAAGTCGCCTCGGCCCAAGCCGCGCTGACCGACATCAATCCGGAAGTGAACGTAACCGCGCTGCAGGAACGCGCGGATGAGGCGCGTCTGGCGCAGCTGGTCGCCGACACCGACGTGGTGCTGGATTGCAGCGACAATTTCGCCACCCGCTACGCGCTCAACCGCGTGTGCCACGCGGCAAAGAAGCCGTTAGTATCGGGGGCGGCAACGCGCTTCGACGGCCAGGTGAACGTGTTCGATTTTCGCGATGAAGACAGCCCCTGCTACAACTGCCTGTATCCCGAACAGAGCGAAGGCGAAGAGACGCGCTGCGCCGTGATGGGCGTGTTCGCACCGCTGGTCGGCATCATCGGCAGCATGCAGGCCGCCGAAGCGCTGAAGGTGCTGGCGGGCATGGATACGCTGTGCGGCAGGATATTGCTGCTGAACGCGCTAAGGATGGAAGTGCGCACCGTAAAGTTCGCCCGGGACAAGCACTGCCCGGTGTGCGCCGTCTAGGCCGGCGCCCGCTGCGGCCGGAGCAGCCCGATTTCGGTTGCCGGCGCCGAAGCGAAGTCCACCACCGTATCGCGCCCGGCCGCCTTGGCCCGGTACAGCGCATTGTCGGCATTGAACAATAGTCCGCCCGCCGTGACCTCAGCCAGCCCGGAAACGCAGCAAAAGCCGACCGACGCCGTCAGCCGCTGGCGCGGCGCGCCCCGATTCTCGATGTTCAATGCGCTGATGCCGAGGCGCAGTTTCTCCGCGAAATGTCCCGCCTCGTCGCGATTCAGCCCCGAAGCAAGGATGCAGAACTCCTCGCCGCCGTAACGGAACACATAGTCTCCCGCACGCTGGGCGGCATGCTTGAGCGCCGCCGCCACCCGTTCCAGCACGGTGTCGCCATACAGATGCCCGTAGTCGTCGTTGAGCATCTTGAAATGGTCGATGTCGAGCATGATGACCGTCAACGCCAGTTCGCTGCGCTTGCAGCGATTGATCTCGCTAGCCAGCACTTCCTGCAGGTAGCCGCGGTTGTACACGTTGGTCAGCGGGTCAACGACGGTCAGGTGCGCCAGGCGCTGGATGTTCTGCTCGTTGTGCCGCACCAGCATCATGATGATGTAGCACAGGGTCAGGTACGCAATGATGGACGCGAAGGTGGGCAGTGCGCCGAGCGGCTCCGGGCGCAACATCAGCACCGAGGCGAGACTCAATACGCCTACGACGCACCAGGTGATGCGTTCGCGCGCAGCGACGATAGGGGCGAAAGTGACCGGCAGGATCATGACCCACACTTCCTGCGGCAAGCTCCGGTTGCTGATGTATGCGCCGTAGAGCACCAGACACATGATCGCCAGCACGAACCAGTTCGCGTATTGCAGCGATTCCTCGCTGTCGTGCCGGGTGCGCCATCGCAGCCAGAGTGCGAACAGGGCAAAGGCCAGCGGCGCCGCCCCCCGGTCGGGCGCCGAGAAGAACAGGAAATACAGGGCCGACAGCGGCAACGCAACCAGCACCGCGATATGCAGATACATCTGCAACACGGCGGCACGAAAGCGCTGCACGGCCTGCAGGGTCATGCGCCGTCCCCGCCGCAACCTCGTGCATGGCATGACAGGCTGTTGGTGCAAGACTTCGCGGCTGGCAACATCGGCTACTCCCTTCTGCATCGGACGCAGGCAGTTTCATGGTTCAGGACATCAAGCGCGCCGCACCGTAGCATGGCCGATGCGGCACCTCCTATAGGCCATTCGGCCTATATCTCGACCTATTCCATAGGGTATTCACGGTTATGCGACTCCCGCGCCGGCGGGATCAGTTCGGGTGCAGGGGCCGCTTGTCCAGCAGGGCATGCCACAGTGCGATCCAGGTCGGCCAGTCGTGGCCCCCCGGCAGCGCCGTCACACGCTGCGGCGGCAGGCGCTGCGAGAGCAGGATGCTCGCGCCGCGATATCGGTCTTCACTACCGTAGCCGAGATAGAGCGGCGGAAAATCCTCCGCGCCGAGCGGGCTGCGCCGGATCCGATCGAGCAGCGCGCGCTCGTGATCGCGCGGCTCGATCGCGCCTGCCTGCCACTGACGCAGACCGCCCGCCGCTTCCACTTCGGCGATCAGGCCGCGCGTCCCCAGGAAGGGGGCCAGCAGAAAGACGCCCTCGATCTCCGGCGTGCGCTGGGTGGCGCAGATCATCGCGCCCGAGCCGCCGAGCGAGATGCCAAGCAGCCAGATGCGGCGGTAGCCGTGCGCGCGCACCTCGTCCAGCGTGTGGTGCAGCAGGTGCTCGATGTCGGCGCGGTCCAGATAGAGGTCGACATGCGCGTGCAGCACCAGCACGTCCACCGGCAATCCGCGCTCGCGCAGGGCGCGGATGAAACCGTGGTCCACCAATTGCTGCGGCGTGTTCTTGGCCCCCGGCAGCATCAGCAGCAGGATGCGTTCGCCGGTCACGGCGGGCGCGACATCGTGGATGGAATCGGCCTGCAGTCGCATCATGACGCGCGCCCGCGCGGTCTTTTCTTCAGGTCGAAGCCGGAGAAATAGATATGCGCCTCGCCGTCGACCTTGGCGACACGCAGGGTCTCGCCCTTGCCGCTGCCGATGCCCGCCATGATCAGTTCGCCTGGCGCCGCCGGCAGGAAGGCAGTGCGGAACACGAAACCGGGCTTCCCGGCAAAGGTGAACTCGCCGATCAGCAAATCGCCGTCGCGCACCACGCGGACGTTCTCCGGCATGGGACCGTCGTGCGGATTGACGAATTCGTATTCGCCGACATAGTCGTCGAGATAGGCGGGCAGCGGCTGCGGATGCAGCTTCTCGCCGATCAGCATGGCCTGCCCGTCCTTGCTGTAGGCCAGCACCTCGCGACCGCCGATGCGGTGCAGCGACAGGCTCATCTCCTTCATCTGCCGGTTCGCCACCGGGATGAATCCCAGCAGCTTGAGGCGCACGCCGAACAAGCCATCCGCATGCTTCACCAGCTCGAAATCGAAGCCCATCAGTTCGGCGACGAGCTCGCCGTCGCGGTCCTCCACCTTGACCAGCCCGATCAGCGTCTCGAAATAGCCGGCGTAATCGCGCAGGTCGTCCGCGCTCAGCGCCACCCGCTCCGGCTCGACCAATGGCCGTTCCACCGGCACGATGCCGCGTTTGGCTTCCAGCGCGAGCTGGAGTGTCTGCTCGGTCACCTTGGCCACCGCCCCTTGCGCGCTGGCCGAATTTGACAGCACCACCACGCCCAGCTTGTGCTCTGGCAGCACGGCCAGCATGGTGTGGTAGTTGAGCGTGGTGCCGCCGTGGCTGGCCACGACGCCGGCGCGCGGCACATCCACCCCGCTCAGCATCCAGCCCAGCCCCATCCTGAAATCGAAATCCAGCGGCACGTCGGTGTTCTGCGCCCGGTACATCTCGCGCACCGATTCGGGCCGCAGTATCTGCCGCCCCTCGAACTTTCCGTCGGCGAACAGCATGCGCATAAAGCGCGTCATGTCGCTGGCGCTGGAGAGCAGGCTGCTCGACGGCAGGTCGCGTAGCGCGACGGCCTCCACCTCCCTGCCGTCCTGGTAGGCCTTGCCGGGGATGCGTGCGGCGAATTCCGAGCGCGTCATGCCGAGCGGCTGCAACAAATGGCGGTTCATGTAGCCTGCATAGCAGTCGCCGCCGACTTCGCCGATGGCCGCGCCGAGCAGCGATACGCCGAGGTTGGAGTAGGCGAACACCGTGTTCGGCGGCGTGGCGACATACTCGTCGCGCACCGCCATCACTTGTTCCTCGAACGGCGCGGGTCGGCGCTCGCTCATGCCGCGCACCCGATAACCGGGCAAGCCGGAATGGTGCGTCATGATATTGCGCGGCGTGATGCCGCTGGTATCGCCAAAGCGGCTCTTGATGGAAAACTCGGGCAGATATTTCTGCAGCGGCTGGTCGATGTCGAGTTTGCCCTGTTCGGCAAGCTGCATTGCCGCCGTGGCGGTGAACACCTTGGCAATGGAACCTAGGTGATACACGGTGTCCGGCGTCGCCCGCAGGCCTGCCGCCTTGTCCGCGAAACCGAAGCCTTGCGCCCACACGACCTGCTGGTCGTCCACCAGCGCGATGCTGAGTCCGGTGATGTCCGCATCATCCATCTCCTGTTCGATCAGCCAGGTGATATAGCGCTGCAGATAGCTGTAATCGCCGCGCGCGGGCGTTGCCGGTTTCTGCGGCGGCGTGCTGCATGCGGCGAGCACGACGAGGCACAGGGCGACTATGGTATTACGCAACAGCACGGCAACTCCTCCGGAACAGGGCAGGCATGGAAGCTGCCATTGTATAATGCCGCGCAAGATCCAATCACCCAGCCGCAACGATGCTTTTTCCCTGCCGCAACTGGACACCGACACTCGCCATCAAGCTCTCGATCCTGGTACTCGCCGGCTGCATCCTCGTTACCCTGTGGCAGCCCGCGCTGTGGCCGTGGACGGCGGGCATTGTCTTCGCCAACCATTCCATCCTCACCATCGCCGGGCTGATCCCGCGCAGCACGCTGCTGGGGCCGAACATCACCCGTCTGCCGCCGGTCGCGGCGCAGCGCGGCGAGGTGGCGATCACCATCGACGACGGCCCCGACCCGCAAGTCACGCCGCAGGTGCTGGACATCCTCGACCGCCACCAGGCCAGGGCCACGTTCTTCTGCATCGGCAGGCTCGCCGCGCGCCACCCCGAGCTGTGCCGCGAGATCGTGCGGCGCGGCCATGCCATCGAGAACCACAGCCAGTCGCACAACTGGTATTTCTCGCTGCTCGACCCTTGGAGCATCCTGCGCGAAGTGCAGCAGGCGCAGGACGTGCTGACCCCGCTCGGCGGCCGCGCGCCGCGCTTCTTCCGTGCCACCGCCGGCCTGCGCAACCCGGAACTCGAGCCCGTGCTCGCCCACTGCGGACTACGCCTGTGCAGCTGGAGCAAACGCGGTTTCGACACGCAGGTGAACGATGCCGATGCGGTATTCAACAGCCTCGCGCGCGGCCTCAGGGGCGGCGACATCCTCCTGCTGCACGACGGCAGCGCCGCACGCACCGCCGCCGGCATGCCGGTCATCCTCGACGTTCTGCCACGCCTGCTGGATAATCTCGCCGCGAACAAACTTCATTCCGTCACCCTGAACGACGCCATTCCATGACCCAACGCTTCCGCCGCACCCTGCTCGACCATGCCACCCGGCCCTACCGTGCGGCGGGGCACTTCGCCTGGCACTTCGCCCGGGGCAAACTGAAAGGCGACCCGGTGTTCTTCGGCCTGCTCGAACACGGCCTGATCCCGGATGCGACACGCCTGATCGACCTGGGCTGCGGCCAGGGCCTGCTCGCGTCCTGGTTGCTGGAGGCGCGCGCGCTGCATGAAGCCGGCGACTGGCCCGCCCACTGGCCCGCCGCGCCGAAGGTGGAGAATATCTGGGGCCTGGAGCTGATGCAGAAGGATGTGGGACGCGCCCGCGCCGCGCTCGGCAGCCGTGCGCAGTTCGCCCAGGGCGACATCCGCAGCGCCGATTTCGGCCAGGCCGATGTCGCGATCATCCTCGACGTGCTGCACTACATCAGCTACGAGGCGCAGGAGGACGTGTTGCGCCGCATCCGCGCCGCGTTGCCCGCCGGCGGCACTTTTATCACCCGCATCGGCGACGCCAGCGGCGGCCTGCCGTTCCACTACAGCAACTGGGTAGATCGCACCGTGTTCTTCCTGCGCGGCCATCGCCTGGACCGCATCTATTGCCGCACGCTGGCCGAATGGCTGGAAGTGCTGCGGCGCAACGGTTTCACCGTCGAGCCGCTGCCGATGCACAAGGGCACGCCGTTCAGCAACGTGATGCTGATCGCGCAGGCGGTCTGACCCCCTCCCCGCGCTTCGCACAGACATGCGCCGCTCGCTCGCCGATACCGTCACTCCGCGCGAAGCCTGGGCCTGGGCCATGTACGACTTCGCCAACTCCGGCTACACCACGGTAGTCATCACCGCCATCTTCAACGCCTACTTCGTTGCGGTCGTCGCGGGCAACGCACCCTGGGCCACGTTCGCCTGGACCGCGGCGCTGGCGCTCTCCTACGCCGCGATCATGCTCACCGCGCCGTTCGTCGGCGCTTATGCCGACGCTCATGCCGCCAAGAAGAAGCTGCTGGCACTGACCACCATCGGCTGCGTGGCCTTCACCGCGCTGCTTGCGTTTTCGGGGCCGGGCAGTTTGTGGCTCACCATCCCGCTGCTCGTGCTCTCGAACTTCTTCTACGGCAGCGGCGAGAATCTGATCGCCGCCTTCCTGCCGGAACTCGCGCGCAGCAACGCGCTCGGCAAGGTGTCGGGCTGGGGCTGGAGTTTTGGTTACATCGGCGGCCTGGTCAGCCTGGGCGCCTGTCTCGCCTATGTGACCTGGGCGCAGGCACAGGGGCAGCAGGCGGCGAACTTCGTGCCAGCAACGATGCTCATCACCGCCGTACTATTCGCTCTCTCCAGCCTGCCGACCTTCCTGTTCCTCAAAGAGCGCGCCGTGCCGCAGCCGCACCTGCAAGGAAAGAACCTGCTGCAGGAATCGTTCGCCCGTCTCAAGCAAACGCTCGCGCACGCCAGGGATTTCCGCGACCTGCGCCGCTTCCTGATCTGCACCGTGTTCTATCAGGCCGGAATCCAGGCCGTCATCACGCTGGCCGCAATCTACGCGCAGCAGGCGATGCACTTCACCACCCAGCAGACCATCATGCTGATCTTCGTGGTCAACATCACCGCCGCCGTCGGCGCTTTCCTGTTCGGCTTTCTGCAGGACCGCATCGGGCATGTGCCGGCCATCGCACTGACCCTGCTCGGCTGGATCGTCATGATCCTGCTGGCCTGGGGCGCGCAAGGCCCGGACATGTTCTGGGTCGCGGCCAACCTCGCCGGCATCTGCATGGGCGCCAGCCAGTCCGCCGGACGCGCGCTGGTGGGCTTGCTGAGCCCGGCCACGCGGCGTGCGGAGTTCTTCGGCTTGTGGGGGCTGGCGGTGAAACTTTCGGCAATACTCGGGCCCCTGACGTATGGCGTGGCGAGCTGGGTCACACAAGGCGACCATCGCCTCGCCATATTGATCACTGGCAGCTATTTTGTGGCGGGACTGGCGATACTGGTCGGAGTGAACGTCCGGCGCGGAAGGGATGCGGCCTTGCGATCGGCATGAAACCGGATTTGCGGCGATGGCCCCGCACTCAAGGCGTCTTCGGCACTACAGTCAATAACAGAATGAGCCACGCCATGGCCACGAAACCAGTGCTCAGGCGGCCGATTGCTCGCCCTCGATCTCCGCATTCAGTTTGGCCAGACAGTTCACCGTTTTTCTCGATTGCTCGATGAAGCTGTCGGACAGCAATTGGCGCGCCAGTTCGCCATCCCCAGCCTGATGCGCCTCAATGACCTTTGAGGCATGAAAATGGAACTTGGCATGCTCATCCACGAGTTGCCGGAACAATGGATACTCGCCAAAGCGCGCCTTGCCGTGTCCATGTATCCAGATTCCGAGCGCACACCGGTTATCGACGCACACCTGATGCGGCTGCAGATCCTCAAGGGAGTTGCCTTCGATATAGTCCATCAGGCGTTTCTTCCAGTTGGCATGGGCCTGCATCGCGTCGAACAGATTGATCTCCTGCCGAATCTCTTCGCGTTGCGACTGGGTCAGGCCCAATACCGATAGCATTTTCTTGAACATGGCTCGCCTCTTGAGGTGATAACGCAAACTGCTGACCCCACAGTCAGCGGTCGCAGTCTAGCAGTGAGGTGTTGCCATTCATATATTCCCTCCGGCCTAGATATCGGCCTAGATAACGCCCACGGATTCGGGCACCAGCCGGCTGACTGGGTGACCCAAGAGGGCGCGGCATACTTCACCAAACCGGAATTCAGCGGCGCTTCAGGTATTCCGCGGTAACGGTCTCGATCAACTGCCGCGCGTGCACCGCGTCCAGCCCCACCAACACATACAGCGCGCCGTTGGGGCCATAGGCGCTTTCCTCGACCTTCGCGCCCTGCAGCGAGTCGTTCGCGATCACGGTGATCAGAGCGCCGTCCTGATCACCCGTCTCGCGGCCTACCGCGCCACCCGCGACCTTGTTGCGCACCGACTCGCGCACCTCTCGCGCCAACCGAGCGCGCGCATCCGCCGCCGCCATCTGTTCCATGAACGAAACGCCCGCCTGCGATCTGGGTGCCGTCCCTACCGCAGCCAGTGCCAGCCCCTTGGCGCGCGCCGTGCAGACCCAATCGGGAGCGCGCTTCGCGGACTTCGGGAATGTGCATTTGCCACTTTTCTTCACCTTGGCAGGGGGGCTGCTCGACACCTGCGCCTCCCCCCAGACATCGAAGCCCTGAAGCAACGCGGCGGACAGCAGTACACAAAGGAACATGCGCATGACGTTCTCCTCCTCGATCAGTGCGGAAAGTGTAGCGCAGCGGCAAGATCGCTGCGCGCGCACAGAGGGCAGAGCGTCCCTCCGCTCACGCCCGCAGACGCAGCATGCGCACGACCTGATACGCCGCCAGTGCCGCCAACAGGTGTTTCAGCGTGTGGCCGCCGACGATCGCGCCGAGCGAGTAGATGTGCCGGTCCAGCAATTCGGCCGCCAGTGCCGCACCATACAACAGGATGACGCGATAGATATCCGTACCGCGGCTGTAACGCGACGGAAAGAACCGCATCAGCAGCAGGATGGCGAGCAGCGCATTGAGCTGGAACGCGAAATACGGCAACACGTTGCCCGCGCCCGCCTCCTCGCTCCACAGCCAGTACCAGGCCGTGCCCGCACCCAGCATAACCAGCGGCAGCAACAGCAGCAGCCCGGCCCGTACGTTGCAGCGCTCCGCGATCACTGCGGACAGCAGCGCGGCGAAACAGATGTTGATCGGCAGCCTGTCCCAGAACAGACGCGCATTGTCCGGCGCGAGGTGATACCAGGCGGAGCCGAAGGCGGTCGCACTCAACGCGAGGAAGAACAGCGCGTAAGGCAGGCGCTCCCGCCTTTCGACAAAGGCGGGAGAACGCAGCGCGGCCAACAGCCCCGGCAATGCAACCACGAGGAACACCAGATTGGACACTACGTTGAGAAAATTCGGCACACCGAACCAGGACTGCGCATCGGCGAAGCTGTGGTAGTCCTGCGGCTGCGGGAACGGCGCCAGGAACATCGCCGCGAATGCGACAGCAGCTGTAAGCACCAGCAACGATCCCACGCACGCCTCCCGGCTGAGTTTCATCGTCTCTCCCCTTCGTGGATCAAAGAAACCATACAGCCTCCTTGATCGCAGGCGGTCTGCCGACCCATTACAGGAACTGGACCGACCGCACCATCTTCTTCCTGCGCGGCCACGGCATCATCCCCACCTTTTGCCGCACTGCGGACGAATGGCTGGAAGTGTTGCACCGCAATGGCTTTGAAGACAACCCTCGAATCGCGATGGAGCGCCGCCATCGCAATGTGTCGTTCAGTTTGCGAAGCCGATGATCGCGGTACGCAGGTACAGTTTGAGTGCCTTATCCACTTCATTAAGAACGCGCAAACGGGCTGTTTTCGCATCCTGCGCGGATGCTTTGACGGCCCAGGTTTGGCTGCCGCGGACGCGGCGCGAGCTCTTCTCGACCAGGTTAACCTGCACGGTGGCACGCATCCAGTTCCAGTCGTCACGACGGCCGATATCCGTCAGATTCAGCCGCCCCTCCAAAACCAGATCGGCTTCTGCCGATTTGCTGGCAAGGAAACCAGCCGTCGCCAAGCCGCCCCTGAGCAGCGATGCGAATTCCTTTGCGCCATCGTCGTCCGCCACCTCCGGCGCTATCTTGACCTGCTTCACTGCATCGTCGATAAGTTGCTGCACGGTGGCCTGGGAGGTTTGCGCTTGCACGCCGCGGCCGGACAGGTCGATGACTTTCAGCATCGCCTGAAGCCCTTCACGTTTGATCGATGCCTGCAGCGCCTGATTCAGCGCGCCGATCTTGAGCAGCGGATCGGCGGCGTCGTTGGCTGATTGCAGCTTCTGCCGCAGTTCGTTGTCGAGCTTGCTCAATTCCTCAGTCAGATTGGCGGCAGCTTGGGCTCGGGGCAAGACGGCAAGTGCATGAAAATCCATGGTTGCCGGATCGCGCCACATATTGGCGATCGTGATGCCGCTGATCACCTTGTCTGTCTTGGCCGAGACTTGCTGCGAACTGAGTCGGTTGACCTGCTCCTTGCTGCCCGATTTGGAGACGGTGGTGTTGCTCTCGTTGGCGACCTGGATGCGCACTTCGAATATCGTTGCCAGATCGCCGCGGGCGCGATCCTGTGCTTCCACTTCGGTCGAACCGACACCGCGCCCAATCAGGTATTGGCTGGACGGATAGTCGGCGGGATCTCCCGTGATCCAGTCCGGCTGCCCAGCCATCGCCTGCAGCGGCATAGCCAAGCCGGTCGCAACCAGCAGCAGGCTGAGTAATTTGCGCATCGCATTCATGTCATATCTCCGTCGTTAGATCCGGCATTAACGCCGGGGATGACTTGGTCAGTTTGGCCCTTTTGGTGGCGCAGGCGGATAGAAGAAATAATCGGAAACAAAAGTTTTTTGCCCCGGTTTGACTTCAACCTCCTTGAATTGGCGTGTATCCAATACATTGCCATTCGCCCCGTAATAGGTGGCGGTCACGTCATGTTTGCCGGCAGGTAGTGCAAGGCGCGCCATATGGATATTGCCCGGCAACAACGACCATGAGCGGGTGTCGGCCCTTTCGGATGCGTTTGATAACGCTCCGGTAAGGAGACTGGCCGCCATATTGCCCTGGTTGCGCTTGTTCGCTTCGACTTCGGCGGCTTTCTTCACCGCCAATCTGACAACACCGCGTGCAATAATCGTCGGTAGCCGATCATTGAAACTCTTCTCGGCGATTCCGTTTATATCTTCCACCAACTCTGAAGTATCCGAGGTTTTGCCGGAACTCAACACCACATGATCGACCGGCGCCTGGCGCTTAACAAATTTGGGCACGGCAAGGCTGAACATCGAGATGCTCTTGGGGTTGCGCGGGTCGTAGCCGGGGTTTGCCACGCGAATGTTGTTCTCGTTCAGCGACGGCCCCAGTCCGTTCTGCAGGATGAATACCACCTCGCTCTTCGCTTGCTTGCCTGCTTCCAGCCTGGCCAGATCGGCCGCGAGTTTGCCGGGAACCGGGAAACCAAGTTTCTGTTCCTTGTAGGCAGCCACCGCTTTCTGCATTTCGATCCTTGCGCTGTCCGGCTCTCCGGCGGCCTCGTACACCATGCCATTCAGATAGCGGACAAAGGCACCGGAAAGATATTTCGCGTTCTTGTTCTTCTCGGCGATCAAGCCTTGCTTGACATCGAACTGGCGCGCTTCCACCGCCGCATCGTCCACCGCCCCCATTTGCAGGTAGTTCAGCGCTTCCAACAAATAGACCATCAGCTGCTC
>JBQGEN010000347.1:0-5089 GCA_052039615.1 Sideroxyarcus sp.
GGCATAATGACTGATTCGAAGTTGTCGAAGTGATGCAAATAGCGCAGTGCCGGACGGCGCAAAACAGCCAGCGGCAACGTCCGCCATGGTAGCATGGAACCATCGCCCGGCGGGATACGCGGCCCGGCGACAGGACATGAATGAAAGGAAGATTTTGCGAGCACTCGTACTTGGCGGCGGCGGTTTCATCGGTTCGCATCTGGTCACGGCCCTGCTGGCGCAGGGCGCCCGGGTGCGCGTACTGGAACGCCCCTACCGCCAGCGCACGCCCGCCCTGCCCGAGCATCCGGCGCTGGAATGGCAGGAGGGCGATTTCGGCAACTCGCAGGACATCCATCACGCGCTGGAGGATGTCGACACCGTGTTCCATCTGGTCTCCACCACGCAACCGAAATCGTCCAATGACGACCCCGCGTTCGACGTGAGCAGCAACCTGCTCGCCACGCTCAGACTGCTCGACCAGTTGCGCGCCCGAAAGGCGACGCTGGTGTTCGTCTCCTCCGGCGGCACGGTCTATGGCACCCCGCAATACACGCCCATCCCGGAGACGCACCCCACCGAGCCGACCTGCTCCTACGGCATCGTCAAGCTCGCCATCGAGAAATACCTCGCGCTCTACCGCCTGCTGCACGGTCTGGATTACCGCGTATTGCGCCTGGCGAATCCGTACGGGCCGGGACAGGAGGCGAACCGCGCCCAGGGCGTGGTCGGCACCTTCCTTTCGCGCGTGGTACAGGACGAGCCCATCGAAGTGTGGGGCGACGGTTCGGTGGTGCGCGACTACCTGTATATTTCGGATACCATCGCGGCATTGCTGCAGGTCGCCGCATACAAGGGCGAGGAACGCATCTTCAATATCGGCTCCGGCGGCGGCCACAGCGTGCGCGATATCATCGCCGCGATCGAGCGCGTGACCGGGAAAAAGGCGCAGGCGCGCTATACGGCGGCGCGCAAGTTCGACGTGCCGGTGAGCGTACTCGACATCACGCGCGCGCAGAACGCACTCGGCTGGCATCCCCAGGTGGGCCTGGACCAGGGCTTGCGCCTGACCCATGCCCGCCTCAAAGAACAGTAAGCGAATGAACACAACGAACCCCTGCACCCTGTCCATCGTCGTCCCCGTCTATCGCAGCGCGGCCATCCTGCCCAAGCTGGTGGAAGCGATCGCCGCCGAGATGCGCGACGAAGGGCTGTCCGACCGCTTCGAGCTGATCCTGGTGAACGATTGCAGCCCGGACGACAGCTGGCAGGTGATCCGCCGGCTGGCCGGGGCCCATTCCTTCCTCAAGGGCATCACCCTGCGCCGCAACGTCGGCCAGCACAACGCGATCATGGCCGGGCTGCACCACGTCAGCGGCGAATACGTCGTGCTCATGGATGACGACCTGCAGCACCCGCCTTCCGCCATCGCCGACATCGTCAAGGCGCTCGAACAGGGTTACGACGTGTGCTACACGCGCTACCTCAACCGCCAGCACGCGGCCTGGAAGCAACTCGGCAGCCGCTTCAACGACTGGATGGCCACGCGCCTGCTGGGCAAGCCGAAGGGTCTGTACCTGTCCTCGTTCAAGGGGCTGCACCGCGAGATCGCCGACGAGATCGTCCAGTACGACGGCCCCTACACCTACCTCGACGGTCTCATCCTCGACGTGACCCGCTCCATCACGACCGTGGACATCGAGCACCAGGCGCGCTACGAGGGCGAGAGCAATTACACCTTCACCCGCCTGCTGTCGCTGTGGATGAAGATGGCCACCAGCTTTTCGGTGTTCCCGCTGCGCCTCGCCACCTACGCCGGCTTCGCCCTTGCCGGGCTGAGCCTGGTGATGATCCTCGTGGTGATCGTGCAGAAACTCATGTTTCCGGAACTGCCGCGCGGCTGGGCCTCGACCATCGCCACCATCCTGTTCATCGGCGGCGTCCAGACCCTGTGCATCGGCATGGTCGGCGAATACCTCGGGCGCACCTACCTGAAACTAAACCGCAAGCGGCAATTCGTCATCGGCAGCACCACCTGGAACAAGCGCGGCCACCAGGCCGCGGAGCGGGCGTGACCACATGAGACTCCCCGAAACACTGGGCAAATACACCCTCGTCAGGAAACTCGGCCAGGGCGCGACCAGCACCGTGTATCTCGGCTTCGATTCCTTCGCCAAGCGCGAGGTCGCGATCAAGGTCCTGAACCAGGAGATCCTGAACGATCCCAAGATGGGCAAGCTGTACCAGCGCCAGCTCGACAACGAGGCCTCGCTCGCGGGCAAGCTCTCGCATCCGCACATCGTGGCGATCTACGACGCGCTGATCGGCAACGAGGCCAGCTATGTCGTGATGGAATACGTCAGCGGCGGCACGCTGGAAAAACATGCCGAGCCGAACAACCTGCTGCCGATCGACCGCGTGGTCGAGTACATGTTCAAGTGCTGCCGCGCGCTGAACTACGCGCAGTTCAACGGCGTCATCCACCGCGACATCAAGCCCGCCAACATGCTGCTGACGGTGGACGGCGACATCAAGATCTCCGACATGGGCGCCGCCCTGCTGCTGAACATCGAACAGACCCAGGTGAGCAACATCGGCTCGCCCGGCTACATGTCGCCGGAGCAGGTGCACGGCGAGCTGCTGACCCACCAGACCGACATCTATTCGCTGGGGGTGGTGATGTACCGCCTGCTCACCGGGCGCGCGCCCTATCAGGCTGAGAATCTGGCCAGCCTGTGCCACCATATCCTGCACACCACGCCGCCGACCTTGCGCTCGCTGCGCGCCGACATCCCGCCACAGCTCGAGCATATCGTGGCGCGCGCCATGCACAAGGACAAAAAGGAGCGCTACCAGAACTGGAAGGATTTCGGCAGCGACCTGGCCGCGCTCGGGCGCTTCGAGCAGAACGACATCGAGATCAACCAAACCGAGCGATTCACCACCCTGCGCGAGATGACTCTGTTCCGGGACTTCAACGATACCGAGCTGTGGGAGATCCTGCGTATCGGCGAGTGGCAACGCCAGCCGGCGCAGACCGTGCTGATGCGCGAGGACGAGATGGGCGATGTCTTCTACATCATGATCGAGGGCAGCGTGAGCGTGACCAAAAAAGGGCGCCTGCTCAACCTGATCCGCAACGACGACTGCTTCGGCGAGATGGCCTACATCAGCGGCCGGCCCGTCGCGCGTTCCGCCACCGTCACCGCCGGCACCGAGGTCACCGTGATGAAGATATCCCCGCAGCTGCTGGCGCAGCTTTCCGACCATTGCCAGCTGCACTTCAACCAGGCCTTTCTGCGCGTCATGGCAGACCGGCTCCGCATGGCGGACGACCGTTTCGCCAGACTCGCCAACTGACAGGAGAACATCATGCTCAACAAGACCGTCATCCAGACCCCGGACGCCCCCGCCGCCATCGGCACCTATTCGCAGGCCGTGCGCGTCGACCACACCGTCTATCTCTCCGGCCAGATCGGCCTCGACCCCAACACCATGGTCATGGTCGAAGGCATCGAGGCGCAGGTCCACCGCGTGTTCCAGAACCTGCGCGCCGTCGCCACTGCGGCGGGCGGCAGCCTGGACGACGTGGTGAAGCTCAACATCTTCCTGACCGACCTCACCCACTTCGCCAAGGTGAACGAGATCATGGCGACCTACTTCCATCAGCCTTATCCGGCGCGCGCCGCCGTGGGCGTCGCCTCGCTGCCGCGCGGCGCGCTGGTGGAAGCGGACGGCGTGCTGTGCCTGCAGTTCTAGGACGGACCGGGCGACTCATTCCATGGAAAACGGCTCCCAACTCGGCAAGTACCGCGTGATCAGACGCCTGGGCAAAGGCGCGACCAGCACGGTCTACCTGGCCCACGACACCGTCGCCGACCGCGAGGTCGCGCTCAAGCTGATCCGGCAGGAATTCCTCAACGACCCGCGCAACAGCAGGCAGAACCGCAAGCAGTTCCAGAACGAGGCCGCACTGGTCGGCAAGCTGATCCATCCCAACATCGTCACTACCTACGAGGCGGTCATTAGCGACGCGGCGAGCTATATCGTGATGGAATACGTGTCGGGCGGCACGATGGAAAAGCACATCCTGCCGGAGAACCTGCTGCCGCTGGATCGCGTAGTGCAGTACATGTTCAATTGCTGCCGCGCGCTCAACTACGCGCTGTTCAACGGCGTCATCCATCGCGACATCAAGCCCGCCAACCTGCTGCTGTCCAATCCGGAGGGGATCAAGATCACCGATCTGGGCGCCGCCATCCGGCTCGACCTCGAGCACACCCACACCACCGTCGGCTCGCCAAACTACATGTCGCCGGAGCAGGTGCGCGGCGAGCCGGTCTCGCACCAGACCGACATCTACTCGCTGGGCGTGGTCATGTATCGCCTACTCACCGGGCAGTCGCCCTACAACGCCAAGGATCTGGCGCAGCTGTACCAGCAGATACTGCACGAGCCGCCGGTGCCGCCGACCCAGCTCCGCGGCGACCTGCCGCCGCAGCTGGACCGCATCGTGCTGCGCGCCCTGCAGAAGGACCCGGCGCAGCGCTTCGACACCTGGCGCGACTTCGGCAATGAACTGGCCGCGCTCGGCCATTTCGACCAGAGCGACCTGGAGATCAATGCGGACGAGAAGTTCGCCGCGCTGCGCGCCCTGCCGCTGCTCGCGGATTTCACCGACCTCGAACTGTGGGAACTGCTGCGCATCGGCGAATGGCAGAAGCAGCCGGCCCGGACCGTGGTCCTGCGCGAAGACGAGATGGGCGAGGCGTTTTACATCCTGGTCGACGGCGGCGTCAGCGTGACGCGGCGCAGCCGCCTGCTCAACACGCTCTCCAACGGCGACTGTTTCGGCGAGATGGCCTACATCAAGGGCCGGCAGATGCCGCGCTCCGCCACCATCACCGCCAACACCGATATCACGCTGATGAAGATCCAGCCCGACCAGCTCGCCCAGCTCTCGGACCGCTGCCAGCTGCACTTCAACCAGGCCTTCATGTACACGCTGGCCGACCGCCTGCGCATCGCGGACGACCGGGTCGCCAAGGCAACAGGCTGACCGGTTGCAGGAACGCCGTGCCGTTGAAGATCGCCCCCGCCACGCAGAGCA
>JBQGEN010000348.1:0-23396 GCA_052039615.1 Sideroxyarcus sp.
TGCTGGAATTCGGCGAGGGCAAGGTATCGCTGGTCGCGGTGCGCGCATTCGAAGGCGGCCCGTTGGTGGGCAAGCCCCTGAGTTTCCTGCGCACCCATATGCCGCAGGTCCAGACCCGCGTGGCGGCGATCTTCCGCCAGGACCGCGCCATCATTCCCGAGGGTGGCACCGTGGTGCAGGACGGCGACGAGATCTTTTTCATTGCTGCGTCCGACAACATTCGTAGCGTGCTGAAAGAGATGCGCCGTCTGGACAAGCCGGCCAAACGCGTGATGATCGTCGGCGGCGGCAACATTGGCCGCAGGCTGGCCAAGGCGCTGGAGCACGACTATCAGGTCAAGATCATCGAATTCAACAAGAAAACCTGCCAGAAGCTGGCGGGGGAACTGACCAATACGCTGGTGCTGAATGGCGACGGCACCGACGAGAAGCTGATGCAGCAGGTGATCGTCGAAGAGGTCGACGTGTTTTGTGCGCTCACCAACGTCGACGAGAACAACATCATGTCGGCGCTGCTCGCCAAACAGGGCGGCGCGCAAAAGGTCCTGGCGCTCATCAATCGCAGCGCTTATGTCGACCTGGTGCAGGGAGGCAAGATCGACATCGCCCTGTCGCCGGCGCATGTCACCATCGGTTCGCTGCTCGCCTACGTGCGGCGCGGGGACGTGGCGGCGGTGCATTCCCTGCGGCGCGGCGCGGCCGAGTCGCTGGAACTGGTGGCGCATGGCGACCGCCAATCCTCGCGCGTGGTCGGGCGGCGCATTGACGAGATCGACCTGCCCAAGGGGGCGACCATCGGCGCGCTGGTACGCGGCGAGGAAGTCGTCATGGGGCACCATGACACGGTGATCGAAGCGGAGGACCATGTAATCGTCTTCGTCACCGACAAGAAGATGGTGAAGAAGGTCGAGAAACTGTTCCAGGTCAGCCTCGGGTTCTTCTGATGGGGCGCGTATTCACCGTTATCCATGCCCTGGGGCTGATGCTGGTGGTGTTCAGTATCGCCTATCTGTTACCCGTCATCACCGCGCTGATCTACGCCGACTACGTCGTCCTGTGGGACTTCCTGCTGACCATGTTGTGGACATTTACCGCCGGCACGCTGATGTGGCTGCTGACGCGCCGCTTCAAGGGCGAGCTGTCCATCCGCCACGGCTACCTGCTGGTGGTGACGATGTGGACGGCGATGCCTGCCTTTGCCACGCTGCCGCTATTGCTGGTGCTTCCGGGGCTGTCGTTCACCGACGCCTACTTCGAAGCCATGTCCGGCATCACCACGACGGGTGCGACGGTGTTGGTGGGTTTGGATGGCCTGTCGCCTGCCATCAACATCTGGCGGCATGAATTGAACTGGCTCGGGGGCTTGGGCATCATCGTGCTGGCGGTGGCGGTGTTGCCACTGCTCGGCATCGGCGGCCGACAACTGTTCAAGGCCGAGACGCCGGGGCCGATGAAAGACACTGCGCTGACGCCGCGCATCGCCGAGACGGCGCGTAACCTGTGGATCGTCTATGTGGCCGTTACCCTTGCCTGTATTGCTGCGCTTAAATGGGCCGGGATGGACTGGCTGGATGCGGTGTGCCATGCGTTCTCCGCCATGGGCCTGGGCGGTTTCTCCACGCATGATGCCAGCGTCGGCTATTTCCAGTCGCCGCTGATCGAGTTCATCATGATTGCATTCATGCTGTTCGCAGTGGTGAACTTCGCCACGCATTTTCTGGCTTGGCGCGGCAAGTCGTTGCGCGTGTACTTGCGGGATGCAGAGGCCGTAGCCTCGCTCGGTCTGATTCTCGCCAGCTGCGTCGGGATCGCGCTGTTCCTGTGGTGGCAGCATGTCTATGAGGATTTCTGGGTGGCCTTGCGCCATGCCAGCTTCAATCTGGTTTCCATCGCCACCAGTTCCGGTTATGCCAGCGTGGACTATGCGCAGTGGCCAATCTTCGCGCCGCTGTGGATGATGTTCCTGACCGCGATCGCGGCGAGCTCCGGCTCCACCGGCGGCGGCATCAAGATGATGCGCACACTGGTGCTGTTCAAGCAGGCCGGGCGCGAGTTTCTCAAGCTGCTGCATCCGGCGGCGATTAACCCGCTAAAGATCGGCGGTCATGTGGTGGCCAACAACATCGTGTTTGCCGTGCTGGGTTTCATCTTCCTGTATTTCATGACCATCGTTACACTGACTTTTGCTTTGTTGATCAGCGGGCTGGACTTTATCTCGGCTCTCACCGCCATCCTCGCATCGATCAACAACTGCGGTCCGGGATTGGGCGTGGTAGGCCCTGCCAGCAACTATCAGGGCTTGACCGATTTTCAGACCTGGGTGTGCACGGCCGCAATGCTGGTCGGACGTCTGGAGATCTTTACCGTGCTGATCCTGTTTACCCCCGCGTTCTGGAGGCGTTAAAACGCGGAAACATTGAACGCTCCCGCGCAAATGCGGTAGCATCCGACATATAAGCGCTGTTTCAGTACGTTGGGGCGGCGATCGACAAAAGGTTAAGGGTGGCGATGTGAGCGATAATTTAGCGGGTATCAAAGTTGTGCTCATCGACGACAGCAACACCATACGCCGCAGCGGTGAGATCTTTCTGACGCAAGCTGGCTGCAAGGTCGTGCTGGCGGAGGACGGCTTCGACGGCCTGTCCAAAGTGGTCGACAACAAGCCCGACATCATCTTCGTCGATGTGATGATGCCGCGCTTGGACGGCTATCAGACCTGCGCGCTCATCAAGAGCCACAACGAATTCAAGAACACGCCGGTGGTCATGCTGACCAGCAAGGACAGCCTGTTCGACCGCGCGCGCGGCAAGCTGGTCGGAGCCGACCAGTATCTGACCAAGCCATTCAGCAAGAAGAGCCTGATCGAAGCAGTCACGATGCATACAGTCAAACAACCAGAGGGAGCGGATTATGGCAATTAACAAGGTGATGGTCGTGGACGACTCCGCCACGGAGCGCCACATATTGGGGGACATCCTGGGCAAGAAGGGATTCACGGTCGTGTACGCCGACAGCGGCGAGCAGGCGGTGGCGAATTCCAAGACCGAGCTGCCCGACCTCATCCTGATGGATGTGGTGATGCCGGGCTTGAACGGCTTCCAGGCGACCAAGGCCATCACGCAGGATCCGGCGACCCAGCACATTCCGATCATCATCTGCACCAGCAAGGGTCAGGAGACCGACAAGATCTGGGGCATCCGCCAGGGCGCGAAGGACTACATCACCAAGCCGATCAGCGCAGACGAACTGCTCGGCAAGATCGCCGCATTAGGCTGAACGCCCGACCGTCATGTCGAAGCGCTTCAATCTGCGCGAGTACCAGCAGAGCGTGCTGGAACGGCTGCAGGCCCAGGTGACGGGGGGCAGCGACCATGCGTCCACACTGGGCGTGCAGGTGGGCGACGAGCACTGGCTGATCGACATGGCCGACATCAACGAAGTATTGCCGCTGCCGCCGCTGACCGCGGTGCCGCTGACCAAGTCATGGTATTGCGGTGTCGCCAACGTGCGCGGCAATCTCTACAGCATCATTGATCTATCGGTATATCTGGGCGGAGCGGCCACCCCGCACGAAGGGCAGGGCCGCGTGCTGCTGGCCGGACAGCGCTTCGCTTTCAATGCCGGGTTGCTGGTGTCGCGCGTGCTGGGTCTGCGCAACTCGACGGATTGGCAGCGTAGCGAGCAGGATGGGGAGGTTCGTCTGGTGGATGGCGGCGGCCAGGTGTGGCGCAAGCTGGACATGGAGCAATTACTGCAACAACCGGAATTTTTACAGATCGGGGCGTAAATCGCACTCGGGGGGGAAAAGAAATGGCTTTCAAGTTGCGCTTCAAGTTGCCGAGGAAATCGGCGCAGGGTTTCGTCAAGAAAGGCGTCTCGGAAGAGGTCAAGTCGATCCAGATCCCTTGGTTCAGCAAACTGTCCTTCGACCGGCAGTTGCGCGTCCTCGGCGGCATGTTGGTGTTCTTCCTGCTGGTTGCCGCAGTCTTCACCTATTTCGATACGCGCGACACCTCCTACGGTTCGCGTTATGTGGCGCAATCCTCCAAGCTGCTGATGCTGTCGCAACGCCTGGCCAAGGACGCGGCGGCCAGCTTCTCAGGCGATTCGGCCGCATTCGAGGGCTTGGAGGAGACGCGGGCCGAATTCTCGGCCAATGTGGAAGCGCTGGACAAGGGCAGCGACACCCTGCCGCCCACGACCGGGGCGGCGCGCGCATCGCTGAACGAGCTGCTGGCGAACTGGAAGCGCATGGGCACCCTGCTGGATGAGCTGGAAAGAGGCCGTCCGCTGCTGGTGACGCTGGAACGCGGCGCCGCCGGACAGCGCGACATGCTCAACCTGTCCAACCAAGTGGCGGACCGGGCCGCCCCGGCCTACGCCGCCAAGGCCGACCGCCTGAACCGCCTGATCGAGCAGATCACCAGCGCGGTGCAGATGGTGTTGACCTCGGCCTCGACGGAAGACCTGCCGGGGCTGGAGCCGAAGATCCGCGAAGCCCAGGAATTGCTGGCGCAGCTGCCGCAGGACGATGCGACCGTGATGCTGCTGAAGGAGGACTTCGAGGGCTACCAGTCGGTGGTGGGCTTCATCGCGGCCAACGCGGGCGACGTGCTGACCTCGCGTCTGGCGGGCAAGCGCATCCTGGAAGAGGGCGAGCAGTTGCTGGCATCGGCGCAGCGACTGGTGAACGACTATGAAGGATCGACGGTAGGTCGCCTCACCAGTTTCGTCGTGTTCGTCTCGGGCGGCATGGTGCTGCTGCTGCTGCTGCTGCTGTCCAAGATCTACCTGGACGAATCGAAGCGACGCGAGCGCGAGGCCGGGCAGACCAACCGCAACAACCAGCAGGCGATTCTGCGCCTGATGAACGAATTGTCCGACCTGGCGGACGGCGACCTGAGCATCCGCGCCACGGTGTCGGAGGACATCACCGGCGCGATCGCCGACTCGGTCAACTACACCGTCGACGAGTTGCGCAAGCTGGTATCGCGCGTGACCACCGCCTCGGAACAGGTGGCGCGCGCCACCAGCGAAGCCGGTCTGGTGACCAAAGAACTATTGGCGGCGACGCAGAAGCAGGCGGCCGAGATTCGCGACGCAGGCGGCGCGGTCGAGCTGATGACCAAGTCCATTCAGGAGGTCGACAGCAGCGCGGCGCAGACGTCCGAGGTGGCGCGCCGCACGCTGGAAGTGACCGAACGCGGCGCGCAAGCGGTGCAGAACTCGGTGGCCGGCATGGACGGCATCCGCGAGCAGATCCAGGACACTGCGAAGCGCATCAAGCGCCTGGGCGAAAGCTCGCAGGAGATCGGCGAAATCGTGGATCTGATCTCGGACATTACCGAACAAACCAACGTGCTGGCGCTGAACGCGGCGATCCAGGCGGCATCGGCGGGTGAAGCGGGCCGCGGCTTCGCGGTGGTGGCGGAAGAAGTGCAGCGCCTCGCGGAGCGTTCCGCCGAGGCGACCAAGCAGATCGGCCTGCTGGTGAAGACCATTCAGAGCGACACGCAGGACGCGGTGGCCGCTATGGAAAAGAGCACACAGGGTGTGGTCGATGGCGCGAAACTGGCAGACGCTGCGGGTCAGGCGCTGAGCGAGATTGAGAATTCGACGCGCGAACTGACCGACCTAGTGAACAGCATTTCGGTATCCACCCAGGTGCAGACCGACATGGCGCGCGAAGTGGCGGGGGTCATGGGCGACATTCTGAAAATTACCGAACAGACCTCGGTGAGCACGCAACGCACCAATGCTTCCGTAGCCCAGTTGGAGGGGCAGGCGAGCGAACTGAGCAGCTCGGTATCGGGCTTCAAACTCTAAAGGCACGATAGTGCAGGCACAATTCAATCCACTGCTCCTGTCGTCGGTCAAGCCGGGCCTGGATGGCTCGCTGGCGAACATCAGCCGCGACCTGGAGGTCTTTTTCTCTTCCAGCGGCAGCAATCAGCAGGCGCTGCAGAGCGCGCTGGAAGAGCTGCACCGCACCGGTGGCGTGCTGCGCATGCTGTCGCTAACCGGATTGGTCGTGTTCTGCTCCGAGCTGGAACAGCTCCTGCGCGAACTGGCGCAACCGCAGGATATCCCCGCCCAGCAACGCGATGCCATCCGCCGCGCGTTGTTCGGCCTGACCCATTATCTGGATGCTCTGGCGGACGGCGCCAGCAATGCCCCGCTGCGCCTGTTCAACGAATATCAGGAGTTGTTGCAGGCGCGCGGGCTGGAAATGGCCTTCGAGGTCGACCTGTTCTTCCCGGAGCTGCAGGTCGAGCTGCCGGAAGCGGTGCTGCAGGCTCCACAGCAAGGCGATGCGACGGCGCACATCAAATCCGCGCGCATGCAATATCAGCAAGCCTTGCTGAAATGGCTGCGCCAGGATGACTCTGCGGAGGCGCTGCGTCAGATGATGACAGCCGTGCGCGGCGTCGTGACCTGCGTGCCGCAGAATCAGCAGCGCGCGTTCTGGTGGGTGGCGTTCGGATTGTTGGACTGCATGATCCACGACGGCATCCCGCCGGAATTGAACGTCAAGAAGTCGCTCAGCCGCATCGATCTCAGGATGAAATCGCTGGTGGACGGGGGGCAGTTCGACGAAGAAAGCGCGATCAGCGAAATGCTGTACCTGATCGCGCGCAGCCATACCGTGAGCGATCTGGTCGAGCAGATCAAGGAGACTTACGCGCTGGACGAATACCTGCCCCAGGACCGGCCCTTGCCGCAGAGTGCCACGGCGGCCGTGCTCGACGAGATGCGCGCGCAACTGGGCGGAACCGAGGAAATCTGGGAACGATGCATCGCCGAGGACAAGGAAGCGTGCCAGCGCTTCGCCGCTGACATGGAAAAGCTGCATGCCCTGTCGGAACAGCTCGACCGCAATACCCTGCAGTTCCTGTGCAAACAGATCCACAGCGCGGCGATGCATGCCGACGAGCCGGAGCGGGCGCAGCGCGTCTCCATGGACATGGCGATGGCGCTGTTGCTGCTCAACAGCGGCATCGGCCACTATCAGCATCTGGGCAGCGGCTTCCACGAACAGGCGCGCATCCTGAGTTCGCGCCTGCAGTCCGGCATGAAGCGGCTGCCGGAAGACGTGAGCAAGCTGGCCAACTTGATCTCGCTGTATTGCCAGATGGAACAGCACGAGGCGATGATGCCGCTGGCCAGCGAGATGCAGGGCAACCTGCAAAGCATCGAGCAAAGCCTGAATGCGTTCTTCAACAATGCCAGCAAGCGCGCCGAGCTGTCGCAGACCGGGCGGCTGCTGAGCCAGGTGCAGGGCGGGCTGAACATCCTGTCGCTGGATATCGCCGGGCAGTTGATGACTATCCTGCGCCAGGTGATCGAGCGCTATGTGCAGGGCGAGACACCTTCCGCCAACGAGATGCGCTCGGTCGCCGTCACAATCAGCGCGCTCGAGGACTACGTCAACGGCCTGGCGTACGGGCAAAAACCCGACCCAGCCGCGCTGAACGCCGTGCTGCACGACATCAGCGCAGCGCGCGCGGCCGGCGGCGTCGCCGCCGCGGCCGAGGAAGAGACGGCGGCGCAGGCCGGGGTGTCCATCCGCACGGGCAGCGAGGACGAGGAGTTGCTCGAGGTCTTCCTCGAAGAGGCGCGCGAAGTACTGGAGACCCTGCGCAGCAATCTGGAGATCAGCCGCTTGCACATGGAGAGCCGCGAGCCGCTGGTGACCATGCGGCGCGGCTTCCATACGCTGAAGGGCAGCGGTCGCATGGTCGGCTTAACCGAGCTGGGCGAAGTCGCTTGGGCGGTCGAGCGCGCCATGAACAAGTGGCTGCAGGAGAACAAACCCGCCACGCCGGCGCTGCTCGACATGATCGGGGACGCCGAAGTGCTGTTCCAGCACTGGGTCGACATGCTGCGCGGCGGCAGCACCACCGCCACCATCGACACCTCGTCCTTGCTCACGATGGCAGACTGTATCGAGAACGACAAGGAGATCCCGCAGCCCAAGGCCGTGGCATCCGCTCCGGAGAAGGCGGCGGCTGCGCTCGAGTTCGAGTCTCCGCAGCTGGCAGGACTGGTCGCGGCGGCGGCCGAAGTCGAGCCGCCTGCGCCCACGCTGGCGCCCGCAGTGGTCGAGGCCGAGCCGCCCGCGGAGGAGGCGGAAGAGGGCACCATCGAGGTCGGATCGGTCAGCCTGTCCGCGATGTTGTTCAACATCGCCACCGAAGAGGCCGCGGGCCATGTGCAGGCATTGCGCACGCAGTTGGCCGTGTTGCACGAGACCGAATCGCACCTCGTCACCTATGACTTCATGCGCGCCGCGCATACGCTGGCTGGCGTGAACCGCACCATGGGATTCGTGCAGATTGCCGAGCTGGCGTACACGCTGGAGCTATGGCTGGAAGAGCGCATCGACAAACCGCATGCGGTGAGCGAGCAGCAGATCGCCCTCATCGATGAGGTGGTGGAGCGTCTGGATGAACTGTGCGCAATGGTGCGCGAGCAGCGCCGGGAGCCGCCGGCTCAGCCGGATTTGATCCGCCGCTTGCAGGCGGAAAAGGGCGGCGCCGCAGCCGAGGTCGCCCCGCAACTGGCGGCACCGACGCTGGAACTGGAGCTGCCCGAACTCGAATTGCCGGCGTTTGCCCAGCCTGTGCACGCCGCGGCAGCGGAACTGCCTGCCGTACCCGAACTGGAACTGCCTGCGGCGGAAGGTGCGGCCGCAGCGGAATTCAAGCCCGAGATAACGCTGGACTTTGCGCTGATGCCGGAAAGCACGCCGCAGCCCGCCGTGCCCGTTTTCGAAGTTCCGACTTTCGAAGCACCAATTCTCGAAGCACCAATTCTCGAAGCACCGACTCTCGAAGCACCGACTCTCGAAGCGCCGACTCTCGAAGCGCCCGCTCCCGCCGCCGTCCCCGTTTCCGAGGCGCAGAAAAAGGCGACCACGGACGAGGAAGAGCCGAAACCGCAGCCGGTCAAGAGGGAGCGGACCGTGCACGACGAGATCGACGAGCAGTTGCTGCCGATCTTCCTGGAAGAGGCGCACGAGCTGTACCCGCAGATCGGCAGCACCTTGCGCGCCTGGCGCGAGCAGCCGGGCGACGCGCAGCTCGGGCGCAACCTGCAGCGCAGCCTGCACACGCTCAAGGGCAGCGCGCGCATGGCCGGCGCGATGCGCCTGGGCGAACTGACCCACCGCGTCGAAGGTCGCGTGGACAAGGCAGTGGCGGAGGGCCAGTTTGGCCCCGAACTGTGGGGCGAACTGGACAACTATCTGGACCGCATCGGCAACGCCATTGAGCAACTGCAGCACCCGCAGGCCGTCGCCACCGAGGCCGCCGCCCCGAGCGCGGCGCAGCAGCAGTTCGAAACCACTCAGGTTGTCGCGCCGCAGGCGCTGGAGGTCGGCGCCGAGCGCGCCATGCAGTCCGCCTTGCTGCGCGTGCGCTCCGACATTGTGGACCGGCTGGTCAACGAGGCCGGCGAGGTCAGCGTGGCGCGCTCGCGCGCGGAGACCGAGTTGCGCGAGTTCAAGGGCAGCGTGCTGGAACTGACTGAAAGCGTGAACCGCCTGCGCAAGCAATTGCGCGAGATCGAGATCCACGCGGAAGGCCAGATGCAGGCGCGCATCTCGGTCAGCGGCGACAGTGCCGAGAGGTTCGACCCGCTGGAGTTCGACCGCTTCACCCGCTTCCAGGAGCTGACGCGCTTCATGAACGAGAGCGTGCACGACGTGCAGACCGTGCAGCAAGCGCTGCTGAAGAACCTGGCGGAGACGGAAGCCGCGCTCACCGCGCAGGCGCACCTCAACCGCGACCTGCAGCAGGGCCTGATGGCCATCCGCATGGTGCCGTTCTCCAGCATCAGCGAACGCCTGTATCGCATCGTGCGCCAGACCGGCAAGGAGTTGAACAAGCGCGCCAACCTCGAACTCTCCGGCACCGAGGTCGAGCTCGATCGCAGCGTGCTGGAGAAGATGACGGCGCCGTTCGAGCATCTGTTGCGCAATTCCATCGCGCACGGTCTGGAGACGCCGGAACAGCGGGAACTCGCGCACAAGGCGCCCATCGGCGAGATTCGCCTGTCCCTGCACCAGGAAAGCAACGAAGTGGTGTTCGAACTCAGCGATGACGGTGGCGGCATGGACATTGCCCGCATCCGCCAGAAGGCGGTGGAAAAAGGCGTGCTGCAGCCGGACGAGGAGCTCAGCGACGAGCAGGTCATGCAACTGGTGTTCACCTCCGGCATCTCGACCGCCGCGGAAGTGACGGAGATCGCCGGCCGCGGCGTCGGCATGGACGTGGTGCGCAGCGAGATCACGGCGCTCGGCGGGCGCATCGACGTCGCCTCCGAGCCCGGAAAAGGCGTGCGCTTCACCATCCACCTGCCGCTGACCCTGGCGGTGACCAAGGTTCTGCTGGTGCGCGCCGGGCAGCACATGTATGCCATGCCGTCGAGCATGGTCGAGAACGTGCAGCAGCTGAAGCCGGCCGAGCTGGAAACGGCCTACCAGCAGCAATATGTCGACTGGCAGGGCGCGCGCTATCCGCTGCATCATCTGGCGCGCCTGCTGGGCGACGAGGACGCGGAGGTGGTAAGTCTGCCGCACAATCCGGTGCTGCTGCTGCGCAGCGGCGAGAACCGCATCGCGGTGCATATCGATGAACTGCACGGCAACCATGAAGCGGTGGTCAAGAACATCGGTCCGCAACTGGCGCGCCTGCCCGGCATCGCCGGAGCCACGGTGTCCGGCAGCGGCGCGGTGATCCTCATCCTCAATCCGATTGCGTTCACCCAGCGCATCGTGGTGGCGCGCAAGATCGCCAAGCCCGCGGCCGTGGTGGAGGAGGTGCACAAGGTGCCGGTGGTGATGGTGGTGGACGATTCGCTCACCGTGCGCAAGATCACCGGACGCCTGCTGACGCGCTCGGGCTATCAGGTGATGACCGCCAAGGACGGCGTCGATGCGCTGGAACAGCTCACCGAGGCATTGCCGGACGTGATGCTGCTGGACGTCGAGATGCCGCGCATGGACGGTTTCGAACTGACCAAGCGCCTGCGACAGGACAGCCGTACCAAGGATCTGCCGATCATCATGATCACCTCGCGCACCGCCGAAAAGCACCGCCAGTACGCACTGGATCTGGGCGTGAACGGCTACCTCGGCAAGCCCTACCAGGAAGAGGAGCTGCTGGAGAACATCGCCCGCTTCATCAAGGCCCAAGCCGCGTCAAATTGAGATTAAGCCTCGGGCGGATTACAATGACGCCATGCCCGAGTTCAATCTCACCAATCACTTCCTGATCGCCATGCCGGCGATGACCGATCCGTTTTTTGCGAAGTCCCTCACCTACGTGTGCGAACACAACGCCCAGGGCGCGATGGGCATCGTGGTGAACCGCCCGATCAGCCTCACCCTGAGCGAGTTGTTCGCGCAGATCAACATGCCGCTCAAGCCGACCGAACTTGAGGATGTGCTGGTGCACTTCGGCGGACCGGTGCAGACCGACCGCGGTTTCGTGTTGCACGACACCGCCGGGCAATGGCAATCCACGCTGCAGGTCAACGACAAGATCAGTCTCACCACCTCCAAGGATATCCTGCAGGCGGTCGGAGAAGGTCAGGGACCGCACCATATGCTGGTGACCCTGGGCTACGCCGGCTGGTCGGAAGGGCAGCTGGAACAGGAGCTCGCCGACAATGCCTGGCTCAGCGTGCCTGCCACCGAGCACATCCTGTTCGATCTGCCCGCCGAGGAGCGGCTGCCGGCGGCGATGGCACTGCTCGGCATCGACTTCGCCTCGCTCTCCGACGAGGCCGGACATGCCTGACGGCATGCCTCCCTCGAATCTTTCCGGCACGCTACTCGCATTCGATTTCGGCACCAAGCGCATCGGCGTCGCGGTCGGCAACACGATCTCCGCGACGGCGCGCCCGCTCACGTCCATTGCCGACGAAAGGAACGACGTGCGCTTCGCGCGCATCGCCGAACTGATCGCCGAGTGGCAACCGGCCGCGCTGGTGGTTGGCCTGCCCTGCAACGACGACGGCACGCCGCACGAGCTGACCGCGTTATGCCGTCGCTTCGCCAACCGCCTGAAAGGACGCTTCAATTTGCCCACCTTGCTGGTGGATGAGCGGTATACTTCCGCCGCCGCGAGCACGGCGCTGGACGAGGAAGGGATACACGGCAGAAAGCAGAAATCCCTGATCGACCAGTACGCCGCGCAGCAGATACTGCAAGCGTATTTCGATGAACCCAGCGCAGGAATCTACGCATGAACAACCCGCAACTGAACAAAAACGGCGAGCTGCAGCATCTGCTGACCACCGAAGGCCTGCCCGCGCGCATCGTGCGCGATCTTCTCGACAAGGCCTCGGAATTCGTCAACATCGCCGAAGGGCGCGAGATCAAGAAAGTCCCGTTGCTGCACGGCAAGTCAGTATTCAACATCTTCTTCGAGAATAGCACGCGCACCCGTACCACCTTCGAGATCGCCGCCAAGAAGCTGTCGGCCGACGTGGTCAACCTCAACATCGGTTCGTCCTCCACCAGCAAGGGCGAGACGCTGCTGGATACCGTGGACAACCTGTGCGCCATGCACGCCGACATGTTCGTGGTGCGTCACTCGACTGCCGGCGCCGCGCACCTCATTGCCAAACACGTCGCACCGGAGATCCACGTCATCAATGCCGGCGACGGCCGCCACGCGCACCCGACGCAGGCCCTGCTCGACATGTTCACCATCCGCCACTACAAAAAAGAGTTCCACAACCTGCGTATCGCCATCGTCGGCGACGTGCTGCACTCGCGCGTGGCGCGTTCGCAGATCCACGCGCTGACCACGCTGGGGGTGCCTGAAGTGCGCGTGATCGCGCCCAAGACCCTGCTGCCGACCATGGTCGAGAGGTTGGGCGTGCAGGTCTATCACGACATGGCGCAGGGCCTGAAGGATGTCGACGTGGTGATGATGCTGCGCCTGCAGAACGAGCGCATGCAGGGCGCGCTGCTGCCTTCGGCGCAGGAATATTTCAAGTATTACGGCCTGACGCAGGAACGCCTGGCGCAGGCGAAGAGCGACGCCATCGTTATGCACCCCGGCCCGATGAACCGCGGCGTGGAGATCGACTCCAGCGTGGCCGACGGCGCGCAATCGGTCATCCTGCCGCAGGTCACCTTCGGCATCGCGGTGCGCATGGCGGTGATGAGCACGCTGGCGGAGAGCAAGCAATGAACATCCATGTCAAGAACGGTCGCCTGATCGACCCCCTGAACAAGATCGACGCAAAGCTGGACGTCTTCATCTCCGACCAGCGCATCGCCGCGATCGGCAATGCGCCGCCGGGCTTCGTGGCGGAGCGGGTGATCGACGCCGGCGGCATGATCGTGACGCCGGGCCTGGTGGATGTCGCCGCGCGCCTGCGCGAACCGGGCTATGAATACCGGGCCACGCTGGAGTCGGAGATGGAAGCCGCGATGGCGGGCGGCGTGACCTCGCTGTCCTGCCCGCCGGACACCGATCCGCCGCTGGACGAACCCGGGCTGGTCGAGATGCTCAAGCACCGCGCGCGCTCCCTCAATCAGGCGCGCGTGTTCCCGCTCGGCGCGCTGACCCGCGGCCTGAAGGGGGCGGAACTCACCGAGATGGCGGAGCTGACCGATGCCGGCTGCAAGGCGTTCGGCCAGGCCGACGCGCCGCTCACCGACACGCGCGTGCTGCTGCGTGCGATGCAGTACGCGGCAACCTTCGGTTACCGCGTGTGGCTGCGCCCGCAGGACAGCTTCCTCGCCAAGAACGGTGTGGCGCATGACGGCGAAGTCGCGACGCGCCTGGGATTGCCCGCGATCCCGGTGATCGCCGAGACCATCGCACTGACCACCATGCTGCAGCTGGCTCGCGAGACTGGCGTCAGGCTGCACGTCTGTCGCATCTCCAGCGCGGAGGGGGTGGAGCTGGTACGGGCCGCCAAGCGCGAGGGCTTGCCGGTCACCTGCGACGTGTCGATGAACCACATGCACCTGTCCGAGATGGACATCGGCTTCTTCGATTCCAACTGCCACCTGATGCCGCCGCTGCGCAGCCTGCGCGACAAGGCGGCGCTACGCGCCGGACTGCGCGACGGCACCATCGACGCGATCTGCTCCAACCACTCGCCGGTGGACGATGACGCCAAGCTGCTGCCGTTCGCCGAGGCCGAGGCAGGCGCGACCGGCATGGAGCTGCTGCTGCCGCTGGTGCTGAAATGGGCGGAAGAGGACGGAGTGGCGCTGCCGGACGCACTGGCGCGTGTCACCATCGAACCCGCGCGCCTGCTGGGCGTGAAGACCGGCCACCTGACGGTCGGTGCGCACGCCGATCTGTGCGTGTTCGACCCAGCCGCCGCCTGGAAGGTCGAGCCGGCCGCGCTCAAGAGCCAGGGCAAGAACACGCCGTTCAACGGCTACACCATGCAGGGCCGGGTGCGCCACACCATTGTCGAAGGCAAGGTCGCCTACTCCCTGTGATCCACACGAACTTATGAATCCGCGCTGATCCCGGCTCGTTCTGCACCGCATGCAGTTCAGACCGGCACCGGGACCGGCGGCAATTTGAGCCAACAAAATGACAAGTGCATCCACATCTACAAGCAACCCTCTGCTGGACTTCTCCGGTCTGCCGCGTTTCGCGGAGATCAAGCCCGGGCATGTCGCGCCTGCCGTCGATGAGCTGCTGGCGCGCAACCGGGCGCTGACGGCCCGCCTGCTGGCCGGGGCTGCGCCGACCTGGGAGAATTTCGTACAGCCGTTCGAGGATGCCCACGAACAGCTGTCGCGCGCGTGGGGACAGGTAGGCCATCTCAACATGGTCATGAACTCGCCGGAGTTGCGCGAGGTGTACAACGCGAACCTGCCCAAGGTCACGCAATACTATGCCGAGCTGGCGCAGAACCAGGCGCTGTATGAACGATACAAGGCCATCCGCAACGGCGCCGGTTATGCGCGCCTGAATACGGCTCAGAAGAAGATCATCGACAACGAGCTGCGCGATTTTCGCCTGGGCGGTGCGGAGTTGCAGGAGGACAAGAAGGCGCGCTTCATGCAGATCCAGGAAGAGCTTTCCGCGCTGACCTCGAAGTTCTCCGACAACCTGCTGGATGCGACCAACGCCTACGTCTGCGTCATCGAAGACGAAGCCGAGCTCGCCGGCATTCCTGCCGACGAGCGCCAGGTCGCCTGCGAGGCGGCGCAGGAAGCGGGCAGGAAAGGCTGGCTGTTCACGCTGAAGGCGCCGTCCTACGGGCCGCTGATGCAGTATGCCGACAACCGCGCGCTGCGCGAACGCATGTACCGCGCGTACACCACGCGCGCTAGCGAGCAGGTGGCCGAGGGCAGCAAAGCGGGCTGGGACAATACGCCGCTGATGGCGCAGATATTGAAACTGCGCACAGAGGAAGCGCGCATGCTGGGTTTCCCGAATTTTGCCGAGCTGTCGCTGGCGAGCAAGATGGCGGACACGCCGCAGCAGGTGGCCGAATTTCTGCTGGAGCTGGCGCAGCGCGCCAGACCTTTTGCGGAACGGGACCTGGCCGAACTGCGCGAATTCGCGGCGGCGCAGCTGGGCTTGCACGATCTGCAAGCGTGGGACATCGGCTATGCGAGCGAGAAACTGCGCCAGCAGCGCTATGCGTTCTCCGAGCAGGAAGTGAAGCAATACTTCCCCGAAGACGCGGTACTGTCCGGCCTGTTCGGCCTGGTCGAGACCCTGTTCGGTCTCGACATCAAGCCGGCCACGGCGCCGGTGTGGCATGAGACCGTGCGCTTCTTCGACATCCGCGACGATCGGGGCGCGTTGCTAGGCCAGTTCTATCTCGACCTGTACGCGCGCGCTCGCAAGCGCGGCGGCGCGGGGATGGACGACGCCATCACCCGCCGCCGCACCCCGAAGGGTATCCAGACCCCGGTGGCCGACCTCAACTGCAACTTCGCCTCGCCCTTGGGCGGCAAACCCGCGCTGTTCACGCACGATGAAGTCATCACGCTGTTCCACGAGTTCGGCCATGGTCTGCATCACCTGCTGACGCAGGTGGAAGAGCTGGGCGTGTCCGGCATCAGCGGCGTGGAATGGGACGCGGTCGAACTGCCTTCCCAGTTCATGGAGAACTTCTGCTGGGAGTGGGACGTGCTGCAGGGCATGACGCGCCATGCGGAGACGGGCGCGCAGTTGCCGCGCGCGCTGTTCGACAAGATGATCGCGGCGAAGAACTTCCAGAGCGGCCTGCAGATGCTGCGCCAGATCGAGTTCTCGCTGTTCGACCTGCGCCTGCACAGCGACTACGATGCCAACGGCACACAGACCGTGCAGCAGCTGCTGGACGAGGTGCGCAAGGAGGTGGCAGTGCTGATCCCGCCCGCATTCAACCGCTTCCAGAACAGCTTCTCGCATATCTTCGCGGGCGGCTATGCGGCGGGCTATTACAGTTACAAGTGGGCGGAAGTGCTGTCGGCGGACGCCTACAGCCTGTTCGAGGAGAACGGCGTGCTGGACGCGGCCACCGGCAGCCATTTCCGCGAGCAGATCCTGGCGGTGGGCGGCAGCCGCGACGCGATGGATTCCTTCGTCGCGTTCCGCGGTCGCGAGCCCAGGATAGACGCGCTGTTGCGTCATAACGGACTGGTGGCGGCATAAGCGAGGAGACGAAGATGAAGAGCATATTCATGCTGGTGGGCCTGCTGATCCTGGCCAACGCGCAAGCGGCCGAACTGTACCGCTCCGTCGACAGCAGCGGCAAGGTGCACTACAGCGACAAGCCCCTGCCGGGGGCGGACGATGTCACGGCGATCAAGGCCTACAAGGCGCCGACCCCCGACGAGAATCTGTCCTATGAGACGCGGCGCGCCATGCAGAACTTCCCGGTGACCCTGTATTCATATCCGGACTGCGGCGCCCTCTGCCAGCAGGCGCGCGACCTGTTGACCCAGCGCGGCATCCCGTTCTCCGAAAAGAGCCTGCTGACCCAGGCGGAGATAGACGCATTCAGCAAGGCCTCCGGCGACAAGGCGATACCCAAACTCACGGTCGGCAAGACCTGGCTCAAGGGATTTGTTGCCGGGCAATGGCACAGGGAGCTCGATATCGCAGGTTATCCCAAGAGCGCGCCCCTTTATCGTCCGCGCCCCGTTACGCCGCCGCCTGCTCCGGCCGCGCAGCCGGAGCCAACCGAGCCAACCGAGCCCGTCGCGCCGGTCGAGTCGCCGGAACCGGCAGAGCAATCCGGGCAATGAGGCTCGCGACCTGGAACGTCAACTCGCTCAAGGTGCGCCTGCCGCATTTGCTGGAGTGGCTGGCGGCGAACCCGGTGGACGTGGTGTGCCTGCAGGAGACCAAGGCCGAAGACAAGAACTTCCCGCAGGCCGAGCTCGAAGCGGCGGGCTACCGTAGCGTATTCAGCGGGCAGAAGACCTACAACGGCGTCGCCATCCTGAGCCGCGACGCGGCCGGCGATGTGCAACGCGGCATCCCCGGTTTCGAGGACGAACAGAAGCGCGTCCTCGCCGCCACCATCAACGGCGTGCGCATCGTCTGCGTCTACATCCCCAATGGACAGGAAGTCGGCTCGGACAAATACGAATACAAGCTCAAATGGCTCACCGCCTTGCGCGCGTGGCTCAAGGACGAACTGCAGAAGCACCCCAGGCTCGCGCTGCTTGGCGACTACAACATCGCGCCGGAAGACCGCGACGTGTACGACCCGGTGGCATGGAAGGACCGCGTGCTGTGCAGTGAGCCGGAGCGCGACGCGTTCAGGGGCCTGCTCGCGCTCGGCCTGCGCGATGCCTTCCGCCTGCACGAGCAGGGCGAGAAGTTCTACTCGTGGTGGGATTACCGCATGATGGCCTTCCGCCGCAACATGGGCTTGCGCATCGACCACATCCTAGTCAGCGAAGCGCTGCAATGTACCGCGTGCAGCATCGACAAGGCGCCGCGCAAACTGGAGCGACCTTCGGACCATACGCCGGTGGTCGCGGCGGTGGGATGAGCACTACGACGCCGAACCGTTCCCATTGACCGGTTCGCGCAAAGCAGAACTTCCGCTGATTCCGGTAATGCAACTCGCCCAGAATGGGCCGCGCAATGCGACGCCCATCCTCGTTACGCCATATAACGGCGCGGCGTTATCAGCGAGCGACCGGGCTTTCCGGAAAAGCGGACATGTCCGCGGTGTAGCTGCTGATCCTGTTTGGCCCGGTCTGCTTGGCCTGATACATGGCCTGGTCGGCGTGGCGCGTAAGTTCGAGCTCATTCTCGCCGTGATCGGGGTAAAGGGCGATGCCGATGCTGGAGGAGATGCGGATTGGTTGGGCGTTGACCGCGAACGGCCGGTTCAGCGCGTCGCGTATCTTGGCGGCGACCATGCGAGCGGCTTCCATGCAGTCGGCATCGGCCAGCAGCACCACGAATTCATCGCCACCGAAACGGCCAATGATGTCCGAACCACGCACGCATTCGAGCAGGCGTCTGGACACCTCCAGCAGTACGCGGTCTCCAACTTCGTGCCCATGGTTGTCGTTGATGGGCTTGAACTGGTCGAGGTCGATGAAGAGCAATGCACACCTCGTCCTGTTGCGCTTGGCCAAAGCCAGGGAATGCGTGATCTTGTCATGGAACAGCTGGCGGTTGGGCAGGCCGGTCAACGGATCATGGTAAGCGCGATATTCGACCTGCGCGCGTTCTTCCTGCAAATGGCGGTGGCGCGCCACGAGGGCAAAATGGAAGGAAAGGCCGATGCCGAGCGAGGAGATCTGCATGCCGTTCAACAGAAGGAAGTTGCTTTGCACCAGGCCGAGCAGGTTGAGGGAGAGGAACAGTATCCCCAGCAGGCTGATAATGTTGGCGGCAAGGATGGCGGTGGCGCCCAGACTCTGCCTGCGCCAGAGGCGGACGGAGAGCCAGAGGCCGATCAGGTTCATCGCCACCAACATGCGCATGATCCAGGGCATGACTTCGACAAAACGGTCGATGAACACGAACAGGATCGCCAGCAACGGCAGCCAGAAGGCGGCCCGGAACAGCAGGAACAGCAGACGTTCGTCAGGCTCGACCTGGAAGGCGCGGCGGAAGAATCCCATGCCGATGGAAATGGCGAGCAATGCGCTGATGCTGACCCAATGGTCGGCAAAGCCGGGCGCGGCAGGAAAAAGGAACTGCGAGGTGAAGCCGTCGTTACCGAGCAGAAGCAGGATCAGGGCGGCGAGGTAGGCGATGAACCACGTCGTGATGGCGTCGCGCAGCCAGAACCACCAGACGATATTGATGGCGAGCAGGGTCGCCAGGACGGCGATCCCGCCAAACAGCAGGCCATATTCGAGCTGCATCGCCGCGTGGAAGGACTCTCGTGACCAGAGGCGTGGCACCAGCACCGAGGCGCTGGTGGTCTGCAGGCGGACGTACAGTGTTTGCGGGTCGCCGGAAATCTTCCGGATCGCAAAAATGGCCCCCCGGTAAGGGATGCCCGAATCCACAAGCGGATGGCGGTCGCCGGCGCGCTGCTCAACGTATATATCGCCGCCACGGGGGTCGGGGACATACAGCCGCACGTCATCCACGTAGGGCGGCAGCAAATCCAGCAACCAGTCTCCGGCAGGAGCATCCAGCGTGAACTTCAACCAGAATGTACTGCGCGTATATCCTCGTGCCAGCGCGCCGGCGGGGACTTCAGTGAAGCGTTGCGGCTCGTTTGTGGCGAGCCGAACGATGCTGTCTATCGTCTCGGTTCCTGCCCTGTCTTCAAACACGGCAAAACCCTGCAATGCAGGGGCACTTCCGGCCTGGGCGAGGACATCGGGCTGCCAGAATAGAACAATGCAGCATGCGATGCAGATGCGCGTGAGCATGACGTAAATTAGGTTGTCCCGATACCGCCGGATTAGGTTGGGCGCCATTCAGTGCATGGGTCTTCCGCCCTGCAGCCACCACGATTCACTGTGCTGCAGCGGATGCATTAGAGCGCGCAGAAGTCCCGTCGTCAATGCGGAACGTCCTGTCCGTGCGTCCGGGACGTTGAACTCAGCCTTCCTCGTCCAGCCCCAATTCCTGGATCTTGCGCGTCAACGTATTGCGTCCCATCCCCAATAGCGTGGCGGCCTCGATGCGGCGGCCGCCGGTGTGCTGCAGCGCCTGGGTGATGAGCGTGCTCTCGAACTGCTTGGTGAGGTTGTCGAGGATGTCGGGTTCGTTGCGCTGCAGGGCGAGGGCGGCTTGCTGTGCCAGCGCGCTGCGCCAGTCCTGATTCAGCGTCTTGCCGGTTTGCGCGTCGCGCCACTCGGAAGGCAGGTCGGCAATCTCCACCACGCGCGTGGGCGTCATCACGGTGAGCCAGTGGCACAGGTTTTCCAGCTGGCGCACGTTGCCGGGGATGTCCTGCGCGGCAAGATAATTCAGTGCCGCTTCGCTCAGGGTCTTCTGCTCCACGCCCAGTTCCCTGGCGCTCTTCTGCAGGAAATGCTTCGCCAGCACCGGGATGTCCTCGCGCCGTTCGCGCAGCGGCGGCAGGCGCAGGCGGATGACGTTGAGGCGGTGGAACAAATCTTCGCGGAACAGGCCCTGCTTCACGCGCTCGTCCAGATTCTGGTGGGTGGCGGCGATGATGCGCACGTTGGCCTTGACCGGCTGGTGTCCGCCGACGCGGTAGAAATTGCCGTCCGACAGCACGCGCAGCAGGCGCGTCTGCAGTTCGGCCGGCATGTCGCCGATCTCGTCGAGGAACAACGTGCCGCCCTCGGCCTGTTCGAAGCGGCCGTGGCGCGTGGCCGTGGCGCCGGTGAAGGCCCCCTTTTCGTGGCCGAACAGCTCCGATTCCAGCAAGTCCTTGGGGATTGCGGCAGTGTTGATGGCGACAAAGGGCTTGTCGGCGCGGGGGCTGTGGCGGTGCAGCGCCTGCGCCACCAGTTCCTTGCCGGTGCCCGATTCGCCGTTGATGAGCACGGTGGCGTTGGATTGGGCGAGGCGGCCGATTGCGCGGAACACTTCCTGCATGGCCGGCGCGTGGCCGAGGATGTCCGGGGCGGCCTGCGCGTCCTCCGCATGCGTGTTTTTGCGCAGGCTCTGTTCCAGCGCGCGGCGTATCAGCTCCACGGCATGGTTCACGTCGAACGGCTTGGGCAAATATTCGAACGCGCCGCCCTGGAACGACGACACCGCGCTTTCCAGGTCGGAGTAGGCGGTCATGATGATGACTGGCAGATTGGGATGATCGTTGCGCAAATGCTGCAACAGATCCAGTCCGGAAGTGCCGGGCATGCGGATGTCGCTGATCACCATCTGCGGCAGGTTGCCGGGCAGTTCGGCCAGCGCCTCGTCGGCGGAAGCGAAGCTCTTGAACTCGATCCCCTCGCGCGCAAGCGCCTTCTCCAGCACCCAGCGGATGGAGCGGTCGTCGTCGATGATCCAGACAGGTTTGGTCATGGTTGTTTTCCTGTGTGTGGGAGCGGCAGCATGATGGTGAAGCAGGTGCGGCCCGGCTCGCTTTCGAACTCGATGCTGCCCTGGTGCTGGCTGACAAAATCCTGGGCGAGCGTGAGGCCGAGCCCGTGCCCGTCGGGGCGGCCGGATACCAGCGGATAGAAGATCTTGTCGTGCAGGTGCAGCGGGATGCCGGGCCCGTTGTCGATGATCTGCACGGCGATCGCCAAGCGGTGGCGCCGCTTCATCAGCGTCACTTGGCGGGTGATGCGCGTGCGCAGCGTGATCGCGCCCTTGCCCTGCATGGCCTGCGCTGCGTTGCGCACGATATTGAGCATGACCTGGATCAGCTGCTCCTTGTCGCCGTGCAGTTCCGGCAGGCTCAGGTCGTAGTCGCGCTGGATGGACAGCCCTTCCGGCAACTCGGCCAGCACCACGCTGCGCACCCGTTCCAGCACCTCGTGGATATTGAGCGCACTGAAATGGGGCGCGTGCTGCGGCGTCAGCAGTTTTTCCATGAGCGAACGCAGGCGATCCGCCTCCTGGATGACGACCTGGGTGTATTCGCGCAGTGCGGGTTTTTCCAGTTCCTGCTCCAGCAATTGCGCCGCGCCGCGGATGCCGCCCAGCGGGTTTTTGATCTCGTGCGCCAAATTGCGCAGCAGCAGGCGGTTGGCCTGGGTCTGGTCCAGCATCTGCTCCTCGCGCGCCAGCTTGAGCGGGCGGTCGATGGTGTGGAACTCCAGCAGCAGCGCATACGCGCCATCGTGCAACGGCGTGGCGGTGCAACTCAGGTGCAGCCTGTTGCCCGTGGCATGTGTGCCGAGTACCAGTTCGTGCTCGATATGGGCGGCACGGCTGGAGAGGGCGGACTGTATGGTGCCGAACAGCTGCTCGGTATGGGCGAAGGCATACTGCAGCGGATGGCCCAGCAGATTGGTGTGGCTCAGGCCGAACAGATGTTCCGCCGCAGGATTGAGAAAGGCGATGCGCGACTGCGCGTCCAGCAGGATGACGGCGGTGGCGAGGTGTTCCAGTGTGGGGAGAGGTGCGGTCGGCATGCCAGTCTACAAAGCAGAAAACATGCCATGCAAAAGACTACTTGAGGTTGGCCAGCTCGGTCTGCAACGCTTCGACGTTCTTCTCGTGCGCACGCACCGCTTCCTTTGCGGCTTCCACCTTCTCCTCGTATTTCGCCACGTTGCGATAGGTCTTGCCGTCGGCGCCGCGATACACCTCGGGGTTGGCCTCCGCCTCTTCCAGCTGGCGCTGCGCTTCCGCCAGCGCGGCCTGCTCGGTAGCGAGCTCGTCCTCCAGGATCTTGCGGCGGGTGTCGTCGCGTCCCTTCTGCGTTGCCGCGTTCACGCGCGGGAAATTCTCCGGCGTGCGCGCCTTCGCCGGCGGGGCCATGGTCGGCAGGGGTTCCAGCTGGAGCTTCTGCGCCCCCTTGAGCGGCGTGCTGGAATAGGTGACATGCCCGTCCTCGTCCACGCGCTTGTAGATCTCGGCTTGCGCATCGATGATGAAGGCAAACGAGCAACACAGAACGAACAAGTGACTTGGTTTCATAGTCATATCCAGTTTGCGATGAACGCAGTATAGGTTAAGGCAAGTGCGCTGAGAAGGTTGCACAAAAAAGAAACGGAGCCGCAAGGGCTCCGTTCCATGTTGCCTTTAAAGCTGCTTACAGGCTGTAGTACATGTCGAACTCGACCGGGTGGGTCGTCATGCGGATGCGGTTCACTTCTTCCATCTTCAGCTCGATGTAGGCATCGAGGAAGTCGTTGGAGAACACACCACCACGGGTCAGGAACTCGCGGTCCTTGTCCAGGGCTGCGAGGGCCTCATCCAGCGAAGCGCACACTGTCGGGATCTTTGCATCTTCTTCCGGCGGCAGGTCGTAGAGGTTCTTGTCTGCGGGATCGCCGGGGTGGATCTTGTTCTGGATGCCATCCAGACCGGCCATCATCAGCGCGGCGAAGC
>JBQGEN010000349.1:0-4686 GCA_052039615.1 Sideroxyarcus sp.
TCCGAACACGCTGGTGGTAAGCACCGTCGTACCGCGCGGCACGGATGCCTGCACCAACATCGTGGAGTTCTACTACCCCGAGGACATCGTGCTGTTCGAGCGCGATTACGTCGAGGCCGAGAAGAAAGCCTATCGCGAGACCGCCGTGGAGGACGACGTCATCTGCCTGCGCATGCATGAGGGCCGCCGCGCCCTGTACCGGCAGGGCGTGGAGGAAGTCGGCCCGTACCAGTCGCCGACCGAGGACGGCATGCTGCACTTCCACGAGTTCCTGCGCCGCAATCTCGAGCCGCACCTGACGTAATTCACGGTGGGCGCCTTATGGATGCTGGCCGCCGGCCTGCTGTTCGCCTGCATGGGCGTGTTCGTCAAGCTCGGCGGGGCGCATTTCTCCAGCAGTGAACTGGTCTTTTACCGCTCCTTCTTCGGCCTGCTGGTCGTGATTGCAGTGTTGCGCCACAGGCGCACCCCGCTCGCCACCTCACACTGGCGCGGACACCTGTGGCGCGGCCTGTCCGGCACCGTTGCCATGATGCTGTTCTTCTACTGCATCGCCCACCTGCCACTGGCGACCGCCATCACGCTGAACTACACCTCCTCGCTGTTCCTCACCGCCCTTACGCTGGTCGTATTCAAGGATCGCTTCCACCTGCCGCTCACCGCCAGCCTCACGCTGGGATTCGTCGGCGTCATTCTGTTGCTGCATCCCACGCTGGAGCGCGACCAGCTCGTGAGCGGATTGCTGGGATTGGCCTCCGGCTTCCTCGCCGGCGTGGCCCTGCTGAACGTGCGCCAACTCGGCCTGAAGGGCGAGCCGGCGGATCGCGTGGTGTTCTATTTCAATGTGGTTGCCACTCTGTTCAGCGCGATATGGATGGCACAGGGCGAAATACACAGGCCGACGCCGCCTGAGCTTGCGCTGTTGCTTGCCATCGGCGCATCCGGCACGTTCGCCCAGCTCGCCATGACTCGCGCCTACCGCATTGGTCAGACGCAGGTGATGAGCAGCCTCTCCTACAGCACCATCGCTTTCGCCAGCCTGTTCGGCTTGCTGCTATGGCAGGAGGCCTTGCCGCTCGAAGGCTGGCTCGGCATCGCACTCATCATCGCTAGCGGCATGTTAAGCTTGCGCCTGGCGCCAACCCACACAGAGACAGGAAAATGATCACCATCGAAGACAGCAATACACTCGTCAACGTCGCCGTCATGGGCGAGTTCACCATCGCCGATTTCAAGCAGTTCGAGGAGCATGCGCTGTACAAGCTCAAGGCGCCCGGCACGGTCAACCTGTTGTTCGACCTGCGCGGCATGCTGGGCTACACCCCCGATGTCGCCTGGGAAGAGATCAAGTTCTTCAGCAGCGAACACAACCACGATTTCAACAAGATCGCCGTCGTCACCGACGACCAGTGGCTCACCTGGCAGGCGTGGCTGTCACGCCTGTTCGTGGATGCGGATATCCGGGTGTTCGGCGATTACAGCGAAGCGCAAGCCTGGGCTGAAAAGTAGCAGCCGCGCCCGGGCCGGATGCGATGCGGACACCGAGAACACTCCTGCCAACCGCTCCGGCCCTCGCCCTGTCCTCCCCGAAAACCCGCACCGGGTTGGTTCGGTAAAAAAACATGCTCGCCCTACCAACTAACGCAACGACAGTGATATTGTTGCAACTGTGCCGGATTGAACTATTTAAAAAACAATCGAACAGACGAAGGACAGGGAGCGGAACATGGTTAATTTCAGAATTGCACTGATTCTTGTTTCAATGGCGTCCAGCATGGCTGCAAATGCTGCCGACACCCCCGGTGTCGAAATCCCACCGGCATTGCAGGCTACTATAAAAAAGCTGGGATGCGAGGCTTGCCACGGCTGGGAACGGACTAAATTCGGACCATCGTGGCAGAACGTCGCGGACCGTTATCGCGGCCAGACCACATATATCTACAAGGGTTTCAACATCGATATCGCCGGCGAGAAACTGCAGCTTGTGCAGTGTCTGGTGAAAAAGGTCTCAAAAGGAGGCAAAGGCGAGTGGAATGAATACATCCCGATGGCTCCTACCGACCTGAAGGGGGATCGCCAGGCTGAGATCACCAACATCGTCAATTTCATCCTGTCCATTCCGCCGAAGAAATAATGCCGATGGAATGAAGCACCGGAATAAATTCAATTTATACCGGCAAAATAAAACCCGCACAGGCGGGTTTTATTTTGCACAGCGAAAACTCACCGAATCACTTCAGCTTGGTTTCCTTGTACATGACGTGCTTGCGCGCGACGGGATCGAACTTCTTGATCTCGATCTTTTCCGGCGTGGTGCGCTTGTTCTTGTCGGTAGTGTAGAAATGGCCGGTGCCGGCGCTGGATTCCAGTTTGATCTTTTCACGCATCTTCGCTACTCCTTAGACTTTCTCGCCGCGGGCACGCATCTCGAACAGCACGGCATCGATGCCGTTCTTGTCGATAGTGCGCAATGCAGCATTGGTCAGGCGCAGAGACACCCAACGATTTTCAGATTCTACCCACAAGCGGCGGCGTTGCAGATTCGGCAAGAAACGGCGCTTGGTTTTATTGTTCGCGTGGGAGATGTTGTTGCCCACCATGGGTTTCTTCCCAGTTACTTGACAGACACGTGCCATGACAATCACTCCAACCAGTTTTTCAAAGAGGCGCGATTCTACCTAAACATCCAGGATTCCACAACCTGAAGTTTTACCGGTCTTTTCTATACAGCGCCGACTGCGCATGCGCCTGCAAACCTTCGCCGAAAGCCAGGGTGGAAGCGATCGCGCCCAGTTTTTGCGCCCCCTGGGCGGAAACGTGGATCAGGCTGCTGCGCTTCTGAAAATCGTACACCCCCAGCGGCGAAGAGAATCGCGCCGTGCCGGAGGTCGGCAGCACGTGGTTTGGGCCGGCGCAGTAATCGCCCAGCGACTCGGAAGTGTAACGCCCCATGAAGATGGCCCCGGCGTGCCTCAGCTTGGGCAGCCAGACCTGGGGATCGCCCACGGACAGCTCCAGGTGCTCCGGCGCGATGCGGTTGCTGATGCGGCAGGCCTCGTCCATATCCGCGACATGGATCAGCGCGCCGCGATTCTCCAGCGCGGTCCGGATGATGTCCTTGCGCGGCATCTGCTGCAGCAGCTTGTCGGCGCTGGCGACCACGGCCTCGATGAAGGCTGCGTCCGGCGACAGCAGGATGGCCTGCGCCAGTTCGTCGTGCTCGGCCTGCGAGAACAGGTCCATCGCCACCCAGTCCGGATCGGTCTTGCCGTCGCAGATCACCAGGATCTCGGACGGACCGGCAATCATGTCGATGCCGCACACGCCGAACACGCGGCGCTTGGCGGAAGCGACATAGGCATTGCCGGGACCGACGATCTTGTCCACCTTGGGGATGGTTACCGTGCCGTAGGCCAATGCGGCCACCGCCTGCGCGCCGCCGATGGTGAACACGCGATCCACGCCGGAAAGGTGCGCCGCGGCCAGCACCAGCTGGTTCTTCACGCCGTCCGGCGTCGGCACCACCATGACGAGCTCGGCCACGCCCGCCACTTTCGCGGGCAGAGCGTTCATCAGCACGGAAGAAGGATAGGCCGCCTTGCCGCCCGGCACATAGAGGCCGACGCGATCCAGCGGCGTGACCTGCTGACCAAGCATGGTGCCGTCCTCGTCCAGGTAGTTCCAGGAAACCTGCACCTGCTTCTTGTGATAATCGGTGACGCGCTGCGCCGCCTGCTCCAGCGCGCTCTTCTGCTCGGCCGGCAGGCTGTCGAAGGCTGCCTTCAATTCGGCGCGCGGCAATTCCATCGCGGTGGCATCCGCCAGCGGCAAGCGGTCGAATTTGCGCGTGTATTCCAGCACGGCGTCGTCGCCGCGTTTCTTCACATCGGCCAGGATGGCGGCGACGGTCGCTTCCAGTTTTTCGTCGGCGGTCTCCTCGAAGGCCAGCAGCTTGCTCAGTCTGGCGTCGAAGTCGGATTGTCCGGTCGAGAGTCGGGTGATATTCATTTGATGGCTCCGGCAAAGGCGTCCAGCATTGGCTGGATGGTCGCCCGCTTCAGTTTCAGCGAGGCCTGGTTCACCACCAGGCGCGACGAGATCTGCACGATCTCTTCCACCGCCTTGAGATTGTTGGCCTTCAGGGTGGCGCCGCTGCTCACCAGATCGACGATGGCGTCGGACAGCCCGACCAGCGGTGCCAGTTCCATCGAGCCATACAGCTTGATGAGATCGACGTGCACCCCCTTGGAGGCGAAGTGCTCGCGCGCCGTCTTCACATATTTGGTGGCGACGCGCAGACGCGCGCCCTGCTTAACCGCCGATTCGTAATCGAAACCGTTGCGCACTGCGACCATCATGCGGCATTTGGCGATATTGAGATCGATCGGCTGATACAGCCCCTCGCCGCCATGCTCGTTGAGCACATCCTTGCCGGCCACGCCCATGTCCGCCGCGCCATATTGCACATAGGTCGGCACGTCGGAGGCGCGCACGATGATCAGGCGCACGTCGTCGCGGTTGGTCGGCAGGATGAGCTTGCGCGAAGATTCCGGGTCTTCCAGCGGCATGATGCCTGCCGCCTTCAGCAGCGGCAGGGTCTCCTCGAAGATGCGGCCCTTGGATAAGGCGATGGTGATCATTTCTTTGTTTCCAGTTATTTCAGGCGCGCGTCCCGCCCAGTATTTA